>CAMDVC010000119.1 GCA_945878785.1 Bifidobacterium breve
GAATGACTGAGTTTGCCGTTGAAATACACCATGCCCGTTTCGCCGCGTTCGTCAATGAAACGTTGATACGGCTGCACCATTGCAACAAACCCGGCATCAAGGAGAAAACCCAGATGGGCCGCAGCTTTTACAGGGGACTCTTCATGACGTTCTGTGTTATTGGAACCAGCACTAATGGTTGGCTTCACAACAATGTCTCGCTCGAGCATGCCTTCACTCGTGATGGTGACTAAGTCTTGCGCAGAACGAACAAACGTTGTGGGAACAATACCGATCTTTGCTTCGACGAGTTCCCCCAGGTATTCCTTATTGGTATTCCAGCGAATTATGTCTGCAGAGTTGTGCAGCGCTGTTGCAGCCGACACAACATCTAGCCATGTGAGAAAATCTGGATACCGACGGTGATAGTCCCACGGTGAACGAACAATCGCCATGGAATAGCCCGACCAATCAACAGACATGCTGTCCCAATCAACAACTTCTGTGATGATGCCTCGATCACCTAACGCGCGCGACAAGTACGGTAAATCAGTATCAAATTCTCGCGCTTCTGCACCGCTAACGAGAGCGATGACGCGCGACATCAAGAATGAAGGGTTGAAGTACTTCTAGACGATGGTCTAGAAGTCGTCCATTCCGCCGCCGTGGTCGTGTCCGCCGCCAGCTGATTCAGGCTTGTCAGCAATAACAACTTCGGTGGTGAGGAACAATGCTGCAATCGATGCTGCGTTCTGTAATGCAGAGCGAGTTACTTTTGCTGCGTCGATGACACCAAGCTTTACGAGGTCTACGTATTCGCCAGTGGCGGCATTGAGGCCTTCGTTGCCTTTCAAGTTCTTCACGCGCTCAACAACAACGCCACCTTCGAGGCCTGCGTTTTCCGCGATCTGCTTGAGAGGTCCTTCAAGTGAACGTGCAACCATGCGTGCGCCAGTTGCTTCATCACCAGTGAGCTTTTCAGCAGCGGCAATAACAGCAGCTTGTGCGCGAAGCAATGCAACGCCACCGCCAGGAACAACGCCTTCTTCAATAGCAGCCTTTGTAGTGCTGACAGCATCTTCAATGCGGTGCTTCTTCTCTTTGAGTTCTACCTCAGTAGCTGCTCCAACTTTGAGGACTGCAACGCCACCAGACAACTTGGCCAAACGCTCTTGGAGCTTTTCGCGGTCGTAGTCAGAATCAGTGTTCTCAATTTCAGCCTTCAATTGGCTGATGCGGCCCTTGATGTCGTCTTCTGTACCAGCACCTTCGATGATGGTTGTCTCATCCTTAGTGATGACGATCTTCTTTGCTGTTCCCAACAAATCAAGAGTGACATTTTCAAGCTTGAGACCAACTTCTTCGCTGATGACTTGGCCACCAGTAAGAATTGCGATGTCTTGCAACATTGCTTTACGACGGTCACCGAAACCAGGAGCCTTAACAGCAACGCTCTTGAATGTTCCGCGAATCTTGTTGACAACCAAAGTTGCAAGTGCTTCACCTTCGATGTCTTCAGCAATGATGACCAATGGGCGTCCGCTCTGCATCACTTTTTCAAGTACTGGCAACATGTCGCGAACGTTTGTGATCTTGCTTGACACCAAAAGGATGTAGGCATCATCAAGTGATGCTTCCATGCGGTCTGTATCAGTTACGAAGTACGGCGAGATGTAACCCTTGTCGAAACGCATTCCTTCTACAAGGTCCATTTCCATTCCGAATGTTTGGCTTTCTTCAACGGTAATAACACCGTCTTTGCCAACCTTGTCGATTGCTTCTGAAATCATGCGACCAATTTCTGGGTCAGCAGCTGAGATGGATGCAACCTGTGCGATCTGCTCTTTCGAATCAACTTCTTTGGCAAGTGCACGAATGCTTTCAATTGCAGCAGCAGTGGCAGCTTCAATGCCCTTCTTCAATGACATCGGGTTTGCTCCAGCAGCAACGTTGCGAAGTCCTTCGCGAACCATGGTCCATGCAAGAACTGTTGCTGTTGTTGTTCCGTCACCGGCAACATCGTCGGTCTTCTTTGCAACTTCCTTGACCAACTCAGCACCAATGCGCTCGTATGGATCTTCGAGGTCGATTTCTTTTGCGATGGAAACACCGTCGTTTGTGATGGTGGGTGCACCCCACTGCTTTGCAAGAACAACGTTGCGACCCTTAGGTCCGAGCGTGACGCGAACGGCGTCAGCCAACTTGTTCATGCCGGCTTCAAGACCGCGCCGTGCTTCTTCATCAAATGCAATGAGCTTTGCCATGGGATTTTCCTCCGTAGGTATGGGGATTGGCCTATTCGGGAGATGTTTTCACACCAGAACAGACGACTAGCACTCTACCGTTGAGACTGCTAACGCCACTACCTGACCCCCCGTCAGAATGGCGGGGATTCCCAACGGCGGGCTGTAAATAGTGTCTAATAAGGGGATGCAAAAACCCCTTTTCTCTTGCCTGGCCCTCCTGGGGCTCGGACTTTTGTCGGCCTGTGGCTCCTCCTCGACCTCTGATTCCTCTACGACATCTACTTCCGTCGCCGTTGATTCGTCGATTTCCACCCCCGACTCAAGCTCGGCTCCTGCCCCTGAAACCCCCAGTACTCCCGCCACGACTAGTTCAACCAAATCAACCGCAGCCCCAGCCACCAGCACTACAACAGCTGCAAACAAATCAACGACCTCTGTTACATGCGGCGCAGATAACGCTGTGTTTCCAAATCTCACTCAAGTTGCAGGAGCAGGCAGTGGATACGAATTACCGAAAGTTACTGTCACGTGCAGTAGTGACACTTTGAAAATGACATCAAACGGAATGATCAGTTACGCATTTGTATCGAAGACTCCGAATGGTTTGAAATCACAAAATTTCTCATGGACAATCACCACAAAGCCGAAAGTTGCAGCGCAGCAAACTTCAATCAAAACGACAATGGGAACAATCGCTTTTACCGTCACGGGACTTCCTGTGTATGGCCCTATGGAAGGCCCTGTTCCCCCCCAAGAAGCATTTGGTGATCCAGTGTTCAATAACATTCTCGACACATGTGGTGGCCACACCGGCTACAACGCCGATTACCACTACCACACGATTTATTCAGTTTCTGATTGTTCTCTACAAGAGACAATTGTTGGCTACGCACTTGATGGTTTCCCTATTTATTCAAATCCTTCATATAAGTGGAAAAGTGGTTATGAGAAGACTGGGAACCCAAAAACAAACTCGTGGGATGCATACACATACAAAGGCGGGTCAAACTCGCTTGATGAATGCAATGGTCAAAAGCAATCTGATGGCTCATATCGCTACTACGTCACCCAGTCATTCCCGTACGTAATCGGTTGCTACACAGGAACTGCGCAAAAACAATCCGGTGCTGCAGCTCAGTCACTCAATATGGAACATCACAATTAGTGACCTCAACCGTGCTCCTGAGCAATATCAAAGAGAACATCTAACCGCCTACAGGTTGCCAATTCCTTAACAAAATACGAAGACCTTGCGATTTCTGTGCATATCATGCACAATGGTGGGATGCAAAAACGTATATTTCCTTGCCTTGCCGTTCTCGGTCTCGTGCTCGTATCAGCCTGTAGTTCATCCTCCGACTCCACCAAGGTAAAAAACGCCCTCAAGAGTGCCAAAACGACGACGACCATCGCAACAGCAACAACCACAACTGCTGCAACATCAGAATCAAGCGAATCATCTGACTCAGTTATTTGTGGCGCAGACAACGGAGAGTTTCCAGATCTCAGTTCCTATGCCGGAGCTGGCACTGAATACGACGCACCAAATGTCACAGTTACGTGCAATAGCGACACTATGACAGTGGCATCCAACGGAATAATCACCTACCCGTTTGTCAAAATAACTCCAGCTGGTTTGAAATCACAGAATTTCTCGTGGACAATCTCCACAAAACCAACGATCGCGTCAACACAAACTTCAATTGAAACCAAAATGTCAGCGGT
>CAMDVC010000120.1 GCA_945878785.1 Bifidobacterium breve
CCAACAACACCAGCTAGTGGCTTGTTAGCAAGATCAGTGCCGAGCAAAATCAAAATGCATGCCTCACCGACAGTTCCAGTCTCAACTGGAATTGGTTGTGGCATTGCTGCTACTTCAACATTGCCGCCAAGAACCGCCGCCACGTTCTGAGATGCAGCTTCACAACCAGCGAGATAGAACACACCGGTCTTTGCGCGCTTTGCAGTGCCAGCAGCAACGTTCATTGCAACCTGCACTACGTAGCCCTGGTCTTGCAACTTGGTGGTCATGTCACCGGCACTACCGGCAAGCCCGGACGCATTTGCGACTTGAATCTTGAAACCACTAATGCTGAATGGAGCGAGCGTGGTTGGCGCGGCTGGGTCAACCGTTGCACCTGGTGCCAATGTGGCATTGGGGTCTGGCGTGCCCACAGGACCTGTGGCTGGGCCACCATCGCCACGTACATCACGCAGAATAAGGAATCCGAGCACCAAGGCAACGACCGCGACGGCTGCGCCGAGGGTGCCTGTGCTTGGCGATGAAAGTGATGGGCGACGGGCGCCCGGTTTTTGCTGGCTCATGGAAAGGGTCCTCCGAGAGAGAAATAGGAGACGCCTACACGGTAGTTCCTATGCGGGTACAGGGGTACGACACCCCGCATTCCCTTACTGGGTAGGGGAAATAGGAAAGACGTCGGCCCGTAAGAGGGCGAATGGAGCCGGGTGTGGGGATTGAACCCACGACCTACGCATTACAAGTGCGTTGCTCTACCACTGAGCTAACCCGGCAAGGAGAAATACAACTCTAGGCGGGAGAAGCTAATCGCGCACGGGTCACTTCATACGTTGCTAAGGCCGCAGCGGCCGACACATTCAGCGATGAAACCTGGCCAAGCATCGGAATACTGACCACCGTGTCACAGCGCTCGCGGACTAGCCGGGAAAGGCCTGTGCCCTCAGAACCAAGGACGATACAAATGCCGTCCGTGGCGAAGTTCGCGATGTCGAACAGAGTGTTTTCGCTTGAGTCGTCAAGCCCCACTACCCAGATTCCCTTGTCACGCATTTGAGTGATGGCAACGGGCAGGCCCGGCACCAAAGTCATTGGCACGTGCTCGATGGCTCCGGCTGATGTTTTTGCAACTGTCGGAGTGACATGGACGGCACGATGCTTTGGCAAGATCACACCAGTGACACCTGCGCCATCACAGCAGCGCAATAATGCTCCAAGGTTTCCTGGGTCAGTCACGCCATCAACTGCAACAAGAAATGGCAGCACACCATTTCGTTTCGTCATTAGTGCATTGAAGTCTGCTTCTTCTAGGGGTTGCGCAAACGCAATGATTCCCTGTGGTGCTTCACTCCGTGCTGTGTCTTCCAATGTGCGACGAGGAACTTCAAGAACTGTTACGCGCGCGGCATCAGCAAGCTGTTGAATGTCATCAATAATTGCTGCAGGGTCAATGTCTTGCGCAATCCAAATTTCTTTTACTTTGCGACGCTGACCAATTAGTAATTCACGAACTGCCTGGCGTCCTTCAATTTGTTCTCCACCGAGACCTTTAGCAACAGGTGCACTGCGACGTGCATCTGATTGACGAATAGGCCGACCGCGAGGTCCACCTTCGCGTGGTCCGCTGCTGCGTGATGATGAACCGCTGGTACGACCGGTGCTCGGTGGCTTTCCACCACCTTTTCCACTTCCCGTGTCGCGACCGCCTGCTGCACGACCTGGCTTTCCGGTGTTCACTTTGGGACTACTTGACTTGGCTGGTTTACGTGGTGCCATGACTACGACTCCTTCATAATGAGTGCTGATGCGAAACAGGCGATACCTTCGCCGCGACCAATAGAACCAAGGCCTTCTGCCCTGCGTCCTTTGACTGAAATAGGCGCGCCAGCAGCTGCTGACAACAATGCAATCATTGCGTCGCGATGTGGGGCAATGCGTGGTTCTTCACACACAACACTGCAATCAACATTGCTAATACGCCAACCAAGCGCCGAAAGCTTGCTTGCAACATCACGCAGAATTGCTAACGAATCCGCGCCCTTCCATGCAGGGTCTGTGTCTGGGTAATGCTGACCAATGTCGCCAAGACCAGCAGCGCCTAACAAGGCGTCTGCTGCTGCGTGTGCAATGACATCAGCATCGCTATGACCCACGAGTGTGCGTTCGCCGGGAAATGCGACGCCACCAAGAACTAATACGCGGCCAGGCTCTGTTGTTTCTGCAAAGCGGTGGACATCAAAACCCTGACCGACACGAATGTCGACCATTAGATTTCTCCAGCTAGCAATCTGTCCGCGTGAGCAACTGCCCACTCAAGATCTTCAGGCGACGTGATCTTACGATTCACTACTTCACCTTCGACCACAACAACTTCTCCGCCAACACGCTCGATAAGAGCTGCATCGTCAGTTCCTTCGCCACCTTGCTCGTGTGCACGTCGCAATGACGATGCGCGAAACGCTTGCGGTGTTTGCACTGCGCGCAATGTCTCACGACGAGGCGTGGCGACAACAACTTCGGATTGGTTCACTTGCTTGATGGTGTCCACAACCGCAATGCCAGGCACCGCCGCATCTGCACCATCAACTACTGCTGAGATCACACGCTGGAAAATAACAGGACTCGCAAATGGGCGGGCGGCGTCATGAACACACACGATGGTGGCATCGCTAGGCACAGCTGCAAGACCGCGTCGTACCGACTCAGAGCGTGTTGCTCCGCCCTCCACCTGACCAGGTCCAGTGGCTTGACCTGCTGGCAGCACCACCACAACTCCTACAGAGTGCTTTGCAGACTCTTCAACAGCCCAATCAACGATTCGCCGACCGCCGATGACCTCAAACTGCTTCGCGGCCCCGAATCGGAGACCCGATCCGGCTGCGACCACAATTGTCCATACGGTTTCATTTTGAGCCATGCACGAAGGGTAGTACCGTCATATACATATGGGACACGAACAAGTTCTTGCAGATACAGATTTCTTTGCGGATGCCCCGGCATCCATGCTTTCGCTCATCGCGGCATCAGGCAAAGTCAAGAATCTCGTCCGAGGCGACGTCCTCTTTGAATCCGGCGATGACCCTGACTCCATCTATGTAGTCCTTTCTGGTCGAATCGCAATCGCTATCGGCAATAAGCCACTTGATAATCGTGAAACCGTCATCGCACTCATGGATGAGGGTGACCTATTTGGTGAGATGGGCATGCTCGACGCAAGTACCCGTTCTGCCGGAGCCCGTGCACTTGAAGCATCATCCGTTCTTGAACTTCCCTACTCCGCTGTCACTGAACAACTCAACTCATCAAGTGCCTTGATGTGGAATGTCATTGGCATGCTTAGCCGTCGCCTTCGCGCAATGGACCAAGCATTGGCAGACAGTGTGTTCCTTGATGTCACCGGTCGTACAGCGAAGCGCCTTCTCGAATTGTCAGATGGAAAAGATGATTTCACTTTGCCAGTGACGCAAGAAGAACTTGCCGGCATGGTGGGTGCATCACGTGAGCGTGTCAACAAAGCAATCGCAAGTTTCATTAAACTGCGTTGGCTTGAACAGCGTGATCGTTCATACCGAATTCTCGAACGCGCAAAACTCTCACAACGCGCGCTGTAATCATTGCCTAGCGCAAAGCGCTGAGTAACCAATCTTTCGCACGTGCAAAAGCATCAGCTGCGTCATCAGGCCTATGAGCCGGACGAGACGCATCATGTGCAAATCCGTGTTCCGCTTCCGGGTACAGCACAACTTGTACGCCTGTCGAACGCAATTGGTCAATATCGACAATCGGTGTGTAGTGATCTTTTTCACCCACGATTGCAAGAACACCTTCTGCATACCCTGAAATCAAAATACCAAGCGGCTCACCCTGCGTCGGACTACGCCACGCTTCAGGCAATGTGATCATTCCGTAGAAGCTAACAATGCGCAC
>CAMDVC010000121.1 GCA_945878785.1 Bifidobacterium breve
GCTGCATCTGAATTGGTGGTGTCGGTCACTTGGGCTCCGTTGTACTGGTGGTCGATGTGCTCGTCGCTGACCCTTGGCCAAGGAACGCAACAAAATTGTTACCCAGGACGATACGGAGGTTCACGCCAGAGATGACATCTTTACTTTCAGTGAACTCGAGTGGTCCAAGAAGTGTCGGATACGCCTCGGCTTCCGTTCTCGCAATGGAATCGTTGTAGAACACAGTTGTGCGCTCTGTAGCTAGCTCAGGCGATTGACGAATCAGCACCACATTGGCGCCCAAAAAGGCCAGGCGCGTGACAACTTCTTTGGCTACTACTGCGCTCGCGAATGGAATATCAACCATGACAGCGACATTGGCGGACGTCACAGTCAGCGCGCTTGGCACGACACTTGCCATCACCATGAGAACTTCACCACCGTCAAGTCCGTATAGGTCGACTGTGTTTGGATTACGAACAGCATCAGTAAACAGCGTCGAAGAGAACTGCCAAACGTCGATTTCCCCCATCAGAAGCGCTCTTATAAAAGCTGCTGTCGATGTAAAGACGCTCGCATCAAGTGGTGAAATCGATGATGTTGATCCGCTCACTTCTGCAGAGGGAGTTGCAACTCCCGCGCGGGCAATGGAATTCCATAATGCTTTTACTTGAGGCAAACGTACAGATTCGGGTGTTCCGGTCTGTGAGGACGCCAGCCCAGCTGCCAAAAGTTCTGGTGTCGCAGTCGACGAGCCTGATTCAAGAACAACTACTGGCGCACCGTCGACTCCCGTATCGGTGACTGGTTGTTGCAACACCACAGGCTGTGTACCGACACTTGTCAACACCGCAGCAAATTCAGTAGCCGTCATATCGTCAGCAAAATCAACGGTGATGTTCATTAAGTTCTCAACATCAGTCTTGAGAGCTTGTAGCCCGCCAGTGATGTAGGAGTCTGCAATTCGATGTGGTTGTTCTGTCTTTGCAACATCCGCCATTGAACCAACAGGAATAGAAACAATCGTTCCACCTTTGCCTTCGGGCGTAACAGCAATCAATGCAAGTGACGCAACTTCATTGCGCGAATTGATAACGGCTAGCATCTCCACTACCGACGACGGAATATCTACAGTGCCACGACTATCGATACTGTCACCGCCTGATGCGTGCAGCAGCGATTTTGTCCCAAGAAATAAACCACCAGGTAGTGCAATGACTGACAACCCGGATGTAACCAGGGCTGCAATCATGCGTCGACGTCGACGTGCAGGAATTGCGGTCATTGAGTACCTGTATACAAAGACTGATCACGAATGATTGATACAACTGAGGGAGAAGTTACCGAATCGATTGACTCGCCACGTGCCACAGCCTCGCGAATTGCACTGCTTGATACATCAACAGGATTCATCGTCACGTTCAATACCTGTGCATCACGAAGAAACCCTGGGGCCGTATTGGTGGTTTCGTCGCGATTCACTATGACGATCGTAGAGAGCCCGACTACATCAGAGGCACGATGCCATGTCTCTAAGCGCTCCGCTGTGTCGGCCCCCACTATGAGAAAAATCTTGGTGTCTGGCTGTTCGACAAGGATTTCTTCCAGGGTGTCGACCGTAAATGTGGGGCCGCCCCGACGAATTTCTCGGTCATCGGCCCGCAACCCGGAAATTCCCTGGACCAGAGCGCCTGTCATGTCCCACCGCACTTGTGCCGCCGTCACCTGACGGTCTCCCACCTTCTGCCACGGCTCATTGGCCACCATGAGAACTATTTCATCAAGCCCCACTTGGGTTTGCACTGCGATGGCAGCGGCAAGATGACCCAGGTGCGGTGGATCAAAGGTCCCCCCGAGGATGCCCAATCGGCGGGGCGCAGTAGTAGTCACGTGGCGAGTGTAGAAGGAATTAGGCGCGAGACGCCTTCGGAGAAAAAAATCTTGCTCCGCCTCTAGCAAACACCGCCCAGTGCTGGTAATGTCTCCAATCCCCCCGACTAGGAGCCCCTCCTTAGTTGGACTCATGTGCCCGATAACACGGAACACATGGGAACAAGCCCTACGAAAACACGGTTAAACACTGCATCATGAATGACTCCATTGGTCTCTATCTAAACGACATCGGCAAAGTTGCCCTTCTTACTGCTGAAGACGAGCGCGAGCTCTCTAAGGCCATCGAAGCCGGCCGCGATGCCGCTACACGCCTTGAAGCTGGCGAGCGCGGAGCTGCCCTTCGCCGTGACCTGCGTAATGCAGCCACAGCAAAGGATCGTTTCATCCGTTCGAACCTGCGCCTTGTGGTCTCTATCGCACGCCGCTACCCATTGCCACAGGGCATGGACCTTCTTGACCTGATTCAAGAGGGAAATCTTGGCCTCGAGCACGCAGTTGACAAGTTCGACTGGCGCCGTGGTTTCAAGTTCTCTACATACGCAACATTCTGGATCCGTCAGGCCATTGGTCGCGCGCTTGATCAAAAGGCAAGCCTCATCCGTATTCCTGGTGATCGTTCCGCCAGCCTTCGTGCAGCTTTGCGCCAGGCCTCAGGCGACGGCGAGACCCTCGATGCCGGTAACGCCGAGCTTCACCGCCTCACAACTCCTGTCTCTCTTGACAAGACCGTGGGCGATGACGGCGACGCAACGCTTGGTGACCTCATGGCTAACGGCCAAGGAACTCCTGAAGATGCCGTCATGGCAATGGTTGATACCGAACTTCTCGATGAACTTCTTGGCACGCTCGATGACCGCGCCCGTTACGCCGTTGAAGCCCGCTTTGGACTTCTCGACGGTGAGCGCAAAAGCTTCCGCGAAGTTGGCGAAGACTTGGGCGTTACTGCCGAAGCTGCTCGTCGCCTCGTGAGTCGTGCTGTTGAAGGCTTGCGTGACGATGCCGAGCGCATCCTCGCAGTCTGACAATAACCACTTATTAATTCCCATTGCGCCAGCCCCCCATTTAGCGCAAGGCTAGGAAACTATGGCTCGTAGTTGGACACCTTCTTCATGGCAATCATCTGTTGCCGAACAACAGCCGCAATGGCCCGATGCTGACGCGCGCGATCGCGCACTTGCACAAATTTCTGCGTTCCCACCGTTGGTGTTTGCCGGCGAGGCACGTTCATTGCAGGCATCACTTGGACAAGTGGCCGCAGGAAATGCATTCCTTTTGCAGGCCGGTGACTGTGCTGAAAGTTTTGAAGAGTTTTCTGCAAACAACATTCGTGAAAAATTGCGCGTCATTTTGCAGATGGCGGTTGTACTTACGTATTCAATGGGAGTTCCCGTTGTCAAAGTTGGCCGCATGGCCGGACAGTTTGCAAAACCACGTTCTTCGCCTTTTGAAAAAATTGGTGATCTTGAATTGCCATCGTTCCGTGGACACATTGTCAATGACGTACACCCGAATGCTGAGGCTCGTATCCCCGACCCGCAGCGCATGGTGCAGGCCTACCACCAGTCAGCAAGCACGCTGAACCTTCTTCGTGCTTTCACCAAAGGCGGATTTGCTGACTTAAACCGTGTGAACGCATGGACTCAAGAATTCGTTGCTTCAAGCCCAGAGGGCCAGCGATACGTCGCCCTATCAGCAGAGATTGAACGCGCACTTGATTTCATGCGTGCGTGTGGCATTGATACAGAGAACTATTCATCACTGCACGAAGTAGATGTCTACACAAGCCACGAAGCGTTATTGCTTGGTTACGAAGAAGCTCTAACGCGCCAAGATTCTCTTACTGGTCAGTGGTATGACTGTTCTGCACACATGTTGTGGATTGGTGAGCGCACCCGTCAACTTGATGGCGCTCACGTTGAATTCCTTCGTGGCGTTGGCAACCCCATTGGCTGCAAGGTTGGCCCCACCACCTCTCCTGAATTTGTTCTTGAATTGTGCGAAGCACTGAACCCAGCCCAAGTGCCTGGCCG
>CAMDVC010000122.1 GCA_945878785.1 Bifidobacterium breve
GCTCTTGTGGCACGAGGTATGGCGCGATCAGGACTTACGTCGTGGGAAGAAGCAGCGGGGAACGCATCGGCTATTTTGCCAGACGTAGAGATTCTTCCTGACGATTACGCGACGATTGCGTATACGTCGGGAACAACTGGCTTTCCTAAAGGTGCAGTAGGTACTCATCGCAACTACGTCACCAATATATGGAACGGTAAGTTCAGCGTTGCACTTGCCGGGAAGATGTCGGGCGTTGCACCAGTTGTTGTCACTCTCGAAAAGGCACAAACTGTGACGTTGTCTACCTTTCCATTTTTTCATATCGCAGGTTTGTGCGGTCTTAACAACAACACCATGAACGGTGTGTGTGTCCTCACTCAATACAAGTGGGATGCAGGAGATGCTCTACGCCTCGTAGAGAAATACAAAGTCAATGTATTTGGTGGAGTCCCAACCGTGGTGCGCTCGTTCCTAGAGCATCCCGACTTCTTGAACTTTGATTTATCAAGCATTTCCTCCATTGGACAAGGAGGTGCACCGGTGCCGCCGGATTCCATCGCAACAATTGAAGCTGAATTCGCTGGCAAAGTAAGCGCAAGTAATGGTTACGGGTTAACTGAGACAACAGCTGCAGTGATTGGAAATAGCGGTGCGGCATATTTCGCAAAAAAGGACAGTGTTGGGCTTCCATATGTTGGTACACAAATTCGTATTGCAGCCGAAGATGGGACAGAGGTTGCGCAAGGTGACATTGGTGAAGTGTGGGTCTATGGCCCGAACAATGTGCGCGGCTATTGGAATAAACCGGAAGAAACGAAGAAGGCATTTACTGACGGGTGGTTCCACACTGGTGATGCGGGTTACATCGATGCCGATGGCTTTATATATGTCGTTGACCGCATTAAGGACATGGTGTTGCGTGGGGGAGAGAATGTCTACTGTGTTGAAGTGGAAACGGTTCTTTTTGAACACGAAGCAATCCGTGATTGTGCAGTGATTGGATTACCGCACGTCAAATTGGGTGAAGAAGTAGCAGCGGTACTTGTTGCCGCTGACGGCTTCGGGGCAGATCATGATTCCGCAATCCTTGAGTTTTTGAAAACGCGACTCGCTTCGTTCAAAGTGCCGAGCAAGGTGTTCTGGCATCATGAAGAGTTGCCTCGCAACGCAACAGGAAAAGTATTAAAAAAGGACCTGCGAGACGAATACGCAACTCGCAGATAATTCATACTTTTGAGTGGTTTCTGGTTTTCGCAGCTTGTCGGGCTACGGAACACCGCCCCCACGCTTGATTCTCGGGTACCAGGCGGGTCAGAACGAGCGGGCCTGGATGCTGGTTTCCAGTGGCTGTGGTCCCTTCTGAGGTGGGGATGATTGCCCAAATACGGTGCGGTCGTCGGGCGACACCAGGCGTCAGATAGTCCAGATTGACGCGGTGGAACTACTTGCGCACTACAAACGAGAATTGGTCTAAATGGGCTCGAAAATAGTGACAGGACCAGATGTCTCATCTAGTGTTACGGATGTCACACAAACGGTGTGCAAATTTCAAGGGGTATTTGAATGAAAAATGGGGTCAACGCCAACCGTTCGCGGATGGCAAAAGTAATCGGAAGTGCGCTTGCCGCAGTTCTTATTGGCACTGTGGTGTCAGGCAGTGGGACTCAAGCAGCTTCCAGGCCCGCCGCTGTCAAAATGGGCGGATTCATTACCGTTGCCATCGATGGTGGTGTCGGCGGTCACTGTTTCCAAAACGCACTAGCCGGTGGAGCGCTGGGTTCTTCGCGTTCAATGTTTGAACAACTGTTCGAGCGCACCAATAAAGGAAAATTTGTTGGGCACCTTGCAGAGTCTGCAACGACGACTGACAATAAGATTTGGAACATCAAGCTTCGTGCGGGAATTAAATACTCGAATGGTGAGGCTTTCAACGCTGCCAACGTGAAGCAGAACATCGACATTGGTCGCGGTGATGTTGATCCGACTTTCGGATACTTGGGAACTGGTGTTGCAGTCAACGCAAATATTTACAGCGTTGAAGTCGTTGATGACCTAAACCTCAAAGTCACGCTTGACCGCCCCGACCAGGCCTTGCCTGCTCTGATCTATCGTGCGGGTCGCTACGTCATGCGTGCTCCTGCACAAATTGCAAACCCAAAGACATGTGTCACTAACCCAATTGGTACAGGACCATTCATGTTGAAGAGTTTCACAACTGACTTGACAGAAGTTGTTCGTAACCCGAACTACTGGCGCAAAGACAAAAACGGTGTTCAACTGCCATACCTTGATGGAATTACTTTTATCAATGTGAAGGAAGCCTCACAACGTGCAGCTGCAGTGCGTAAAGGAACGGTAGATGCCGCTTTCTTTACACAAGGTGATGCAACGTTTACACAGGATTTGCTCAACAGAAAGAAAGATGTCACCGGATACTTGTCCACTCCAACTGCCTATGGGCAATGGGTGCCTAACGTGGGTAAGAAGGATTCTCCATTCAAGATCAAGAGTTGCCGCTTGGCAGCTGCTCATGCACTTGACTGGAATGCGTACAACAAAGTTCGTCTGAAGGGCACAGGAAGTGTCTCTGGATCAATTGTTGGTAAAGAAAACCCGATGTACACCTTGAAGGGCGCACCGAAGTTCAGTATCGCAAAGTCAAAGGAATATCAGATTGCATGTAATGCGGCTCTTGGTGCTGCGGGACCAATGAAGTTGACGTTGTACGCCGATTCAAGTTCCCAATCACTCAATAACGTTAAGTTCATCAGGCAGATGCTTGATAAAGCTGGTATCGCAACGAATGAAATCCTGCAGGCCGAAAGCACCATTTTGATCAGCAAGATTTACGCTGCTGGTGGAAACGCGTACGACTTTGCGCAAGGTACACCTGCTGAAGGTGCAAGTCCTGCGTATGTTGCGCCGTTCTTTATGAGCAAGGCATTCCCAACTGGTTCAACTAACCCAATTCTCACCAGGCTCGGTCCTACGCTAGTGGGCCGTTTCGGAATTATTATTGCTTTGGGTAACCACGGTGATACGAAGGTCGATGACTTGACATACGCAGCAATGGCTGAATCCAACCCTGCCAAAAACAAGTTGGCATGGCAGGCAGTAACTGAGTACTTGCAAGCCGAGGGATACGCTATTCCGGCTGTTCATGGTGGCTTCAAAGTTTTCACTTCTAACAAGTCAAAGTTGAAGGGCGTCGGTACTTTGCCGTTGCCAGGCGGTGGCTTTGCTGAGACAGTAGAAACAAAGGGCTTTGAGTGGACCGGAGTGTCTAAGGGCTGAGTCCCAACTCAACAACCGTAAAAAGGGGCGGTGACCATATGGTCACCGCCCCTTTTTTGTTGTGCTTATTGAGGCCAATAAGCGTCGCGCAAGATACGTTTTTTTAGCTTTCCGTGTGCTTCACGGGGAAGTGCTGCGTGGAAATCAACACTGCGCGGGCATTTAAAACTCGCAAGTCGTTCGCGGCTCCAGGCAATCAATTCATCTGATGTCAGAGATGCCTCATCTTCAAGTTCGACAGCAGCCTTGACTTGTTGTCCAAATTCAGAATCTGGAATTCCAAACACCGCTACATCGCGAATTGATGGGTGCTGACTAAGAACTCCTTCGATTTCGGCGGGGTACACGTTGACGCCGCCATTCAAAATGAGGTCGACACGACGATCCACAAGGTACATGAAGCCATCAGAATCGAGATACCCGAGATCGCCTACTGTGAAGCGTCCGTCAGGCAGTTGCGCAGCTTTTGTCTTGGCTTCATCGCCGTGATACTGCGGGGCGCCGTCTGCTCGTTTGAAGTACAGGGTTCCAATCTCCATCGGCGCTACGTCCCTTCCGTCATCGCCGAC
>CAMDVC010000123.1 GCA_945878785.1 Bifidobacterium breve
GTGTGCACATGTTCACCACTTATGTAGCGACGAAACACAACGGTGAAGGTTGCCAGCCGGATGAATCCGGATACAGCCAGCCC
This sequence comes from Bifidobacterium breve, assembly GCA_945878785.1. Lineage (GTDB taxonomy): Bacteria > Actinomycetota > Acidimicrobiia > Acidimicrobiales > Ilumatobacteraceae > UBA2093. The sequence continues at coordinate 84 of CAMDVC010000123.1, forward strand.
AGAGGCGATTCCAATCGCACCAAATCCACACAATGTTGGAACCATTAATGCGAAGAATTGAATGAGAGCGTGCCCGGATCCCCACATGCTTGCGTACTGTTCTTCACCGCGTGCAATGAAGATTGGAGTCATCACAACAGTGGGAAGCTCGCACGCAACTGCACATGCAAGACACAGTGCAATCGCTATTGTTCCCAATACCCCTGTACCGACTTGGACGAAAACTATTACTGCGCCACACACAAGCCCTGATATCCGCAACAAATTGACTGTCTGATACAGAAGGCGATTTGTTTGGTGCTGTGTCAGTTGTGGAAGAAAGAAGAGAATGCTGTGTTCAAGGTTTAAAGATCCAATAGTTACTGCGACCAAATACACAGATAATCCGAGGGCAATCACATTCCATGCAGATGGTGCCAAAAACCGGACCAACAATATGGCGCTCACAACTTGTCCAGTTCGCGCAACTCCTTCTCCGAGAGTCAACCAACCAATGCGCCGCCATAAAGGAACTGCATTTTCCTCCCGCACAACTGTCATGTTCATAGTGAGACCAATTCACTACCGCGACCAAAGCTGTGAGTCATTTGTTGAAGCGAATCCTTCTCACGGCTGCTCAATTTGAATGCTCGATGCTGAGTGACGTCACTCACGATCCAGCGTGACCATACCCACGACGGCCAGTCAACTGCTCTGCGGTGAAGCCGCGCAAGGAAATGATCTTTTTCCCATGTATTTGAGCCGTGAAACACTCTGATGAACAGATGTGAATGATTCTCATCAAGCACGACAAGACCGTGATTGTCCTTCACGTCTCTGAGAAATATTCCGTCTTCATTGCGAGCTAGATGTGGATACCGCTCATCACCCTTACGAAACATCAGAGTTCCAGGTGTTGCAATTCCACTGTCGCCTCGAAATGTCAAAGACTGGTCAGAATCATCCTTCACATGCATCAATGTCCACTTCAATGCCGAAGCACCAACATCAGCCTGTACGGCAGCATTGAGTTGAACTGCAAGCCGCTCAGGGTGATACCACTCGTCATCATCCCATTGCACGCACCATTCACCGCGAGCTTCTTCTATTGAAATGTTGCGCAACTCCCCCAGTGAAAGCCTTGGTGATTCAGGCTGTAATTTGACGTACCGCACTAGATCAGCACAATCAAAGCCATCAATCATGTCGCTGTAATCTTCTTCGCCATCATCAATGATGACTAATTCCCTATTGGACCATGTCTGCTCACTGAAGCATTCAATAGCCACACGCGCAATGTCTCCGCGATTTGCTGTAACCATAAGACAACTCACGAGCGGATGATCGTTGCGTGACGTAGCAGTCTCGTCTTGCTGGCCACGTTCGTACTTACTCTCAACATGTGCAACCAATTCAGCCATGACGGTGTGTGTGCTACGTGTCCATACGCATGTCGCATCAATAGTTGGAATCAGCTTCTTATGATTTGATGCCGCATAGTGAATGAGATACGCCTCAGGGGGCAGAGTCAATGTCCGGTCGGCGAAAAACCGAAAACTTTCTCCTGGGGCTACTGAATAGAAGTAATTAACGGGAAGAACTGAAACTAAGTGCGAAAAGTCTGCCGCAACCTGCGAAACGAGGGTAGGTCCTGTTGCGTATCTCACAGTGAAATCTGTGTCAAGGCACGCAAGCAGAAGTTCACGAATAAACGGTGACTCAGCAACGGCTCCCATCACGGCGTTGTTTGGTTGTTTCTTCGACCAGATGGAATCGGTCTTTTCAAGAGCACGCGCTAATTGCAATTTGCCACTGAACCACGCGCTATCGGCGCGGCGCAGCAGCCAGCTTGTCAACCAAAAGAGATTCCTCGGGTAGACACATACCCACCACTTACCGGCCACGCGGTCTTCGTCGCCTACCCATACGTTCTCTTCACCAATAAAACATTGATGAACAGCAAGGTCAGATAATGACCGTGTCACCACAGTGTCAAAATCCAGATACACCCCGCCGTTCAGATACAGCAGTGCGTACCGCAAAATGTTGCTTCGTGCTGAAGCAGATGACTCAGGAATCTTGTGAAAAATTGCTCCGACGCCTTTTATGGCAGATGGCAACTGGGAAAAGATGTCCTCAGGCTCAATGCCCACAATGCTGACCCGCTCTAGTCCGCGAAGGTTCTCAAAGATCTCGTTTTGGGGCTCTGGCCCGACTATGTAGACCACCACAGTGGCGCTGTTGTCGGCAAGAAGCAGGCTCTTGACCGCCAGAAGATTGAGGTACGGAAAGGAACTACCTGTCCAGATATAGAAATACTGATTTGGTATTAATACATCCACTCAATAATCATCTATTACCGAGTTGTACGGACGGCTTACTTTACATGAACGCAGTTTTACAATTCAGGGTGACTATTTGGTGCCAAGGGCACGCAAAAAGTCTGGCGGGATCACGATGTCATCGCGAGTCAGTTCTGAAATGTTTGCTATTCCAAGTCCCAACATTGCAGAGTCAATGCCGCCACGCAAGACATCAAGCACATTCTCTACTCCGGCCTGACCGTTTGCAGCTAATCCCCACAAGTACGCGCGGCCAATCATGACTGCACGAGCACCAAGGGCAACTGCCTTCACCACATCGCTACCGCGACGTACTCCGCCATCGAGAACGATCTCAATCTGGCTTCCCACTGCATCAGCGATTGCTGGCAATGCACGAATAGGCGCTGGAGTCCCGTCCAAGTTGTTTCCACCATGGTTCGAAACAGACAAAGTGGTTGCGCCAAGGTCAACGACTCGCTTTGCGTCATCAACGCGACTGATGCCCTTCACCATGAACGGTCCGCCCCATTGGGCACGAAGCCATGCAATGTCTTCCCATGTAGGAAGAGGTGTCTGCATCCATTCGTAATACGCGCCAAAGAATGTTGGTGCCTTTTCGCCAGGCTTTGCCATGTTCGGCGCACTGAGATCTGGAATGCGGCCAGTCTTTGCAAAGGCCCACAACCATGCTGGCTTTTGAATTACTTCGGGAGCGAACTTGAGGATGGCTTTCAGGTCAATTTTTTCGGGAATAAATGGGCTTCCCCAGTCACGTCCGTTGCTGAATGACCAGTCGAGAGTAACGATGAGTCCTTTCGCACCAGCGGCACGAGCACGTTCCATGCGTTGTTCCAATGTGGCACGATCGCCACACCAATACATCTGGAACAGAGTCGAATCATTCACGGCTGCAACTTCTTCAACCGACTTGCTGGCGAAAGAACTAAGACCCATCGGAATACCGCGGTTAGCTGCTGCACGGGCAATTGCCACTTCACCTTGTGGGTGCACAGCCTGCACGCCAGTAGGAGAAATGATGACCGGCATTGACAACGATTGACCCATGACGGTCGTGCTCATGTCACGCGAATTTGAATTGCCTGCAACGTGTGGCGCGAAACCAAGTTGATCGAACGAGGTCAAGTTGTCTGAGGAGGAAAGCCCCTTTTCAGAACCAGCAATGAGAGCGCCATACACAGACTTCGGCAAGCGCGCCTTGGCGCGACGTTGTGCTTCTGCAACTGTTTCAAACCAGTCATTCGCCATTGGGGGTTCCTCTCGTGGACGACCTTCAAAGGTTACAAGCGAGACTCCCGCAATGGCGAAGTACTTGGAATATCTAGGCCAGGTCGAACCTGTCTGCATTCATCACTTTGGCCCATGCGGCAACAAAGTCCGTGACAAATTTCTC
>CAMDVC010000124.1 GCA_945878785.1 Bifidobacterium breve
AACGACACCGTCTCCGCTTGTTGGATCGAATGCCTTGACAACACCTTGCATGGCAATGGCCTTAGCGGCCGACCTTTGTGATCTTGCCGGACTTAATGCAGCCGGTGCAGACGTGAACACGTCGGGGTGTGCCGTTGACCATGGCACGAACGCGCTGGATATTTGGGCTCCAACGACGCTTTGTGCGCACGTGTGAGTGAGACACTGACATGCCCCACGATGGGCCTTTGCCACACACTTGACATACTGCAGCCATTTTGGAATCCTCTTCGGTTATGGGAAGGCGATGTACGTCTTCCGAACGCAGTTTCTTAATGTATCAGCCAGAACAAAGACACCCCAACTAGGAATGACAGAGTTTCAGGGAAAAGTGGCAAATATCTCGCCATTTCGCCATGAGACACGCAAAGGGCATGTCCTCTTTACTAGCCTCAACTCTGTGTCAGCCATGGAACTCTTCGGTGCAGACGAGGTCCGCCAAACGGTAGTGACCTTCCGCGATGCGATGAAAGCTCATGCCCCAGGCATCAACCGGATGAACGTGTACCCGGTTCCCGATGGCGACACGGGTACCAATATGGCTCGCACTCTCGATGCGGTTGTGGCAGAACTTGAAGGTGCCGATCACGCCATGGCGCCCACATGCCAAGCAATCAGTCATGGGTCGCTGATGGGGGCACGGGGAAACAGTGGCGTCATCCTTAGCCAAATCCTGCGCGGGCTCGTCAGCACGATCAGTGAGTCGACCGACGGGAAAGTCAATGCCTCACGAATGGCAGAGGCTCTGAAGCGCGCGTCAGTTGCCGCATATGAAGCGGTGTTGAAGCCAATCGAAGGAACAATTCTTACTGTTGTGCGGGAATCAGCCGATGCAGCCGCTGTTGCAGTGAGCAACGGCGCAACGCTGACTGCAACACTGCATGCTGCACGTACAGCTGGTCGTGATGCATTAGCGCGCACGCCTGACATGTTGCCTGTGTTGAAAGATGCAGGCGTGGTTGATGCAGGTGGTGCCGGTTTCTTGTTGTTGCTCGATTCAGCAATTCACGTTGCAGATGGCGAAGCAATGCCAGAGCCTGATAATTCTGAGGGGCCATCTGTTGAACAACTAGAAGCAGTGTCATTGCGTCATTCAGGTGACGGCAGTGTTGACGTCAGTGAACTGCGATACGAAGTGATGTATTTCCTCGACCTCGAGGATTCGCGGCTTTCAGACTTCAAAACGGCGTGGGGATCAATCGGTGATTCCATCGTTGTTGTCGGCGGTGAAGGTTTATACAACTGTCATATCCATACCAATGACATTGGAGCTGCGATTGAAGCGCCGTTGTTGCTGTCTGGCCGGCCACGTCAAATACGAGTCACTGATTTGTTTGAAGAAGTGGCAGAAGAACATGCGGCCAGAGAAGCTGCCTTGGGTGCTCCTGTGCATGCACGGCCAATTTCGTCAGCACTTCCACCAGTTACTTGTGCAGTTGTTGCTGTCGCGAGTGGCGAAGGGATCGCTGAGCTTTTTGGTCAACTTGGAGTGCAAGGCGTTATCTCTGGCGGACAAACGTCGAACCCGTCAACTGCCGAACTATTGGCTGCAGTGGAACACATGAACGCTCGGCAAGTCATTATCTTGCCGAACAACAAAAATATTATTCCAGTTGCACAACAGGTTGACGCGCTGACAACGAAAGAAGTACGCGTTGTTCCCACGTGCTCGATGCCAGAAGCGCTCGCTGCATTGGTGTCGTATGACCCAGAAGCATCTGCAGAATCAAATGCTCGGTCAATGGCTGCTGTTGCTGAATCAGTGGCAACTGGTGAAATTACTCAGGCTGTTCGTGATACTCAGACAGATGCTGGTCAAGTGACGTCCGGTGATTGGATCGGAATTGTGCGTGGTGATGGCATTGTTGCAATTGCAGGCACCTTGGTAACTGCAGCCTCACAGTTGTTAGATCACCTCATTGATGACCAGCGTGAATTGCTCACAATCATCACTGGTGTTGACGCCACTGCAGCTCAGACTGATCAGATTGTTGCGTGGCTCTCACAAAATCGACCAGACGTAGCGGTTGAAATCCATGGCGGCGGACAGCCGTTGTATCCGTATCTCTTCGGCGTTGAGTAATCCACCGCTTACCCTTCGCGACCTTGATCAATTAGGTCTTGAGCGAATCAAAGGTGTTGGCCCCAAAACACTGATTGCGCTCGAAGCATTTGAAGTGCGGAGCATTTTGGATTTATTGGAGACTTACCCGCGCCGATATATCGACCGAACAAACATGGCAATGATTGCCGACCTTGTTGAAGGTGTGCCTGCACTTGTGGTTGTAACGGTTGAGTCAACGTCTGCATTCACCACTCGCAACAACAAAAAGATGGTGAAGGTTGCGGTATCAGACGGAACCAAACGTTTGAACATCACATTCTTTAACCAGGGGTGGCGTGAGAAGCAGTTGTACAAGGGTCTTGAAGTTGCAGTTTTCGGAAAGCCAGAGTTATTTAACGGCTCTTTGCAAATGACAAACCCATTAGTTGACCCAGTAGGAAAGGCAACCGGTCGCATCGTCCCGATTTATCCGCAGAGCGAGAAGGTACGTATTTCCTCGTCTGACCTTGCAACATGGATCGAAGACGCATTGAATAAATGCGCGCCTCGTGGCTTTGCCGACACTGTGCCACAATCACTACTTGATCAGCACGGATTCATCAGTCGCAACGAAGCAATGAAGGCGATTCATTTTCCCGAATCAATAGAGGCGCACCAGAATGCACGACGGCGTTTGGCGTTCGACGAAGTGTTGCGCGTCCAGCTCATGTTGGTGGGAAAGAAAGCGCAATGGGAACGAGACTCGGCTGGGTTTGCTCATGAAACTTCCGGGCATCTCATTGATGGGTTCATGAAAGCGCTTCCATTCCCGCTCACCGGAGCGCAAACGCGAACAATCAAAGAGATCTACAAAGACCTTGCGTCGGGAACTCCGATGCATCGACTGCTGCAAGGAGACGTTGGGTCAGGAAAGACTCTGGTGGCAGTGGCGACGATGCTGGCTTCTGTGCAAGGTGGGCACCAGGCAGCCATTATGGCGCCCACCGAAGTGTTGGCAGACCAACACGCATTAGGGATTCGTGCGTTACTTGCGTCACTCACAGTGTCTGATGAGTCGAATCTCTTTGGTGACCGCACGTTGCGAATTGAACTGCTCACGAACAAAGTAACGGGTGAGCAACGTCGCAACATTTTGGCCGGAATTGCTGATGGTTCAGTAGATATTGCAATTGGTACCCATGCACTGATTCAGAACTCTGTGAATTTCAAAAGCCTTGGCGCTGTAGTGGTTGACGAACAGCACCGGTTCGGTGTTGAGCAACGTTCTCGATTGCGCGACAAAGCACAAGAGTCGGAACATGGTCTGGTGCCAGACGTATTGGTGATGACCGCAACACCCATTCCGCGAACCGCTGCCATGACTGTGTATGGCGATCTTGATGTCAGCGTGCTTGACGAGTTGCCGCCAGGGCGAACTCCCATCTCAACGTCATGGGTATATGCGCCGATCGAGATTGAATCAATGTGGGCGGACGTGCGCAGCAGACTTGATGCCGGTGAACAGGCATACGTGGTGTGCCCGTTGATCGAAGAGAGCGAAAAGCTAGAAGTTGCATCAGCGCAAGAAACGTTTGATCTACTCTCAGCACAGGATCTGGCTGGCTACACAATCGGCTTGTTGCACGGGCGTATGGCATCGGCAGATAAAGAAGCAGTGATGAATTCGTTTCGTTCGGGCGCAAC
>CAMDVC010000125.1 GCA_945878785.1 Bifidobacterium breve
ATGTGCTCAACGCCTTCTGTGATTTCTTCGTACACAGACTTCGTTGGGTCAAGTGAATCGCGATTCTGGTCGACATAACTAAGTTGCACGGTGTCGCCAATGGCCACAGTGCCAGAGTCAGGAGCCTCTTGGCCCGTGAGCATGCTGAATAATGTTGTCTTGCCAGCACCGTTCGGGCCAATGATGCCCACAATGCCAGCAGGTGGCAATGAGAACGACAAGTTTTCAATGAGCAAACGATCACCGAATCCCTTAGTGAGATTCTCAACAACGATGACGTTGTCTCCGAGTCGTGGACCAGCAGGAATTGCGATTTCCAATTTGTCAGGGCCACGTTCTGCAGCCATTGCCTCTGCGTGCAACTTGTCGTATGCAGCAAGACGAGCCTTGCCTTTTGCCTGACGAGCCTTTGGTGACATCTTCACCCACTCAAGTTCACGCTGCAATGTGCGTGTACGTGTGTCGCTCATTTTTTCTTCGCCTTCAAGACGTGTCTGCTTCTGTTCTAGCCACGAGGTGTAGTTACCTTCAAATGGGAAACCACGACCGCGGTCGAGTTCAAGAATCCAACTCGCAACATTGTCTAGGAAGTAACGGTCGTGCGTAATGGCAACAACGGTGCCTGGGTATTCCTTCAAGAAACGCTCGAGCCAGTCAACACTCTCTGCGTCAAGGTGGTTCGTCGGTTCGTCAAGAAGAAGTAGGTCGGGGCGTGACAGCAACAAACGGCACAGTGCCACACGACGCTTTTCACCACCGGACAATTTCGATACGTCAGAGTCGTTTGGTGGGCACCGCAATGCGTCCATGGCAATTTCCACGTTGCGGTCAAGGCTCCATGCATCGGCGGCTTCAATTTTTGCTTCAAGGTCTGCCTGTAATGAGCCCACCTTGTCGTAGTCGGCGTCAGGGTCTCCCCACATAGCCATCACTTCGTCGTATCGGGTGAGAAGGTCGCGGATGGGGGCCACGCCGTCCATCACATTGCCAAGCACGTCTTTGGTCAAGTCGAGTTGTGGTTCTTGCTCGAGGAGGCCAACGGTGAATCCGGGGGTGAGGCGTGCTTCGCCGGTGTATCCATCGTCTCGGCCGGCCATGATTCGCAACAAACTGGACTTACCGCTGCCGTTTGAGCCGATAACCCCGATTTTTGCCCCTGGATAGAAGGAAAGGGAAATATTTTCAAGAATGGTGCGGTCTGGTGGGTAAAACCGAGCCAACTTGTAACAGGTATAGATGAACTCGTGTGCCATGGTTCCATGAGGTTAGTTCGGCGATGGCAAGTTCCGCCTGTCCACCCCTTTGGGCTGTTACCTTGGAGCCTTGTCCACAGTTTGTACACCTAGAAAAGGGAAATTTCATGACCGCAGCATCGTTGTTTGATCAATACGCAATCGGAAACTTTTGGCTCCGTTACCTGCATGTCCTTGCCGGAATCACTTGGATCGGTCTGCTGTACTACTTCAACTTGGTTCAGGTGCCAGGCCTCGCTGCCTATGGCGACGAAGGCAAAGCTCGAAATCTGACAATCACCCACATTGCTACTCGTGCATTGTGGTGGTTCCGTTGGGCATCAATCGCAACACTTGCGACTGGTCTCCTTATTGTCGGTGTAATTCCTGACTATATGCAGGACTTCATGAACCATGCAGGTTCAGACCCAGCGAATGCGAAGAATGCTGTGATTTCAGTTGGAATGATTTTGGGAATCTTGATGGCCGCCAACGTGTGGATGATCATTTGGAAGAACCAAAAAGTTGTTATTGCTAACGCAGCCAATGTTCTTGCAGGTGGCGAAGCAAACCCAGACGCAGCAACATGTGGTCGTAAAGCGCTCCTTGCGTCACGCCAGAACATGGTGTTCTCAGTGTCCATGTTGTTCTACATGGTTGGTGCAGCTCACTATTATTCAGAAGCATTTACAGCAACAACAGGCAATGCCTACACATTTATGTTCATTTCGCTTGCAATTGTCGCATTGCTTGAATTGAACGCTGTTGGAATTTTCGGTGGTATCAAGGCCGGCAACAAGATGTTGTGGCCATACGAGAGTCACAAAAATGCAATCATCTCATCGGTGGTTTTGTGGGTGGTCTTCTTCGGTCTCTCCGTAGTGTTCATGGGCTAAACAATCTCGACATGTAAAAGGGCCGCCCCAGTGGGGCGGCCCTTTTGCGTTCTCTGAATAAATCTTTATTCGACTGTAAGAGTTGCTTTCATGTTGCTGTGACCAGGCACATCACAAATGATTGTGTAAGTGCCAGCATCCAACGTCACTGGGCCAGAATCAACATCGCCTTTTTTGGCAACAACCAATTTGAAGTTCGGAATCTTGGTGTCACCTTTGGCGAGGATGAATGTGTGACGAATTGAGTCTTCGTTTTTGTATCCGAAAACAATTGGCCCGGCAGTAATTGGACCATAGGACTTAGCGTCAAAAAGAAGTCCAGAAACAGCGGTGACTACGAAGGCATCGGTGGGCAGAGTTTCTGCTGGAGCAGAGGTTCCGCCGCCGCCGCATGCTGCCAGAAGTGCCACAGAGGCTGAGAAGGAAAGAAGACGTTTCATGAATGGCAATTTACTAGTGAATTGATGCAATAGGTCGGCTCGGAGCGATCTGGGCAAGTACCATTTGTCACGCGGACAATGGCGTCCGTGGCATCAGCCGAAATGGTGCCCAAGCGCCCATTAGGGCAGTGATCGAGGCGACAATGGCAGACATAGCTGACCGTACGCAAGACTTTGGTGCGAACTCATGGCTCGTTGAGGAGATGTACGAGCGATATCGCGCGGACCCCAATTCAGTGAGTGAGGCTTGGCGCGAGTTTTTCAGCGACTACCGCAGCGCAACCGCCACTTCTACTGTTGCCCCTGTGACGGCTGCAGCGCCCGCGTCGCCTCTCGCAAGCTCGAACGGCTCTGCGGTCACTCAGCCATCCGCGGCAGCGACCGCTCCTGCTCCAGCGACTCCTGCTGTTGCTCCCGTAACTGCGGTTCCTGAGGGTTCGACTTTGGAGCCGTTGCGTGGCGTTGGTGCTGCAATTGTGGCCAATATGGAAAAGAGCCTCTCGGTTCCTACCGCCACCAGTTTCCGCAATGTGCCGGCACGTCTCTTGGAAGTCAATCGTAAAGTCATCAACGATTACCGCTCATTGCATGGCCTTTCAAAGGTTTCGTTCACTCACATCATCGCGCATGCAATTGTGCGCGCTATTTCAGATGCTGTTCCGAATATGCGCAATGCATACGCAGTTGGTGCTGATGGAAAGCCACAACTTGTTCGTAACCCACATGTCAATGTGGGACTAGCAGTTGATGTTGACAAGGGCGATGGCACACGTGCGCTTGTTGTCCCAGTCTTGATGAATGCTGACACGCTTAGTTTCGCTGGCTTCCTTGTTGCATACGACGAAATTGTTCGCAAGGTAAAGGCCAACAAACTCACGATTGCGGACTTCCAAGGCGCAAACGTTTCAATTACAAACCCAGGCACCATCGGGACTGTTCAATCAGTTCCGCGTTTGATGCCAGGCCAAGGTGTCATTGTCGGAGTCGGGTCTATTGATTACCCCGCTGAATTCCAAGGCAGTGACCCTGCAAACTTGAATGCACTCGGCGTGTCGAAGGTTGTCACGGTTACAAGTACGTACGACCACCGCATCATTCAGGGTGCCGAGAGCGGATTGTTCTTGAAGCGAGTTCATGAATTGTTGTTAGGTAGCCATGGCTTCTACAACGACATCTTCCGCAGTCTTGATATTCCGTACCAGCCAGTTGAGTGGTC
>CAMDVC010000126.1 GCA_945878785.1 Bifidobacterium breve
TATTCGCGCATGTGGGTGAGCCTGTACGAAGACAAAGTTCGCAATGGCGTCATCACGCAAACCACCGGTTACCCATGCCTGGTAAATGGACGGTACGTAGTTGCGACAACCCCTATACCTCGGTGGGATATTCCACGACTTCACGATTCTCAATTTCTCACGCTTTTTGGCGCCGGCCGTGAAAAGCGTGTCTATGCCATTCCTCCGTACACCCTTGTTGAACCTTTGACATTTGAAGATGTGCCATTTGAAGTGGAACAGGCAAATGGTGCTCAATGCAGATTGTGTAGTTCATCAGAGTCATTTCTTGTTGAGTCACCGGGAACAAACGGTGATGCCGGAACGTGGACATGTAGTGACACCGCATGGTGCAGAGCGAGAAGACTCAAATGAGCAAAATAGTTATCCCCGATTCCGTACTGAAAGTTTCTGGTCTCGGAAAGATCTACGGCCCCATCACTGATGGAGCCATCGAGCGCACGGGGTCCCATGTAGGAACTGCCCGCGATTCTCAAACAGGATCCATAGTCGCTGCGTGGGATGTGAACTTTGAAGTGGCTGCCGGAGAAGCTCTTGGAATTGTCGGTGAATCTGGATCCGGAAAATCGACAGTATTGCGTTGTATCGCCGGAGACATTGACTCTTCAGCAGGCGATGTTCGTTTAGCCACTTTTGAAAATGGAGAGTCGAACTTGTTGTCACTTGATGCAGCAACGCGACGCAAAATGCGCATTGATCAAGTATCTGTTGTGTATCAGGATCCGGCAGAGGGTCTTGCTCTTGGCGTCACAGCTGGCGGGAATATCGCTGATCCACTGACCGCGGCTGGTTGGAGAAACTTCGAAGGCATCAGAGCCCGCGCACGCGACTTGTTGCAACGAACTGAAGTTCCGCTCGACCGTATGGACGACATAGTTCGGTCATTTTCTGGAGGTATGCGTCAACGAGTGCAAATTGCACGTGCGCTAGCTAATAACCCCCGTCTAGTCCTTCTCGATGAACCCACAACAGGTCTCGATGCCAGCGTTGCTTCTGGAGTACTAGACCTTATTCGTGGTCTCCTTGAAGAATTTGAACTTGCAGCCATTGTTGTTAGCCATGACTTTTCAGTAATTGAAATGCTCACCGAACGATGCATCGTCATGCATCACGGTCGTGTTGTTGAGAATGCATTGACCGACCAGTTGCTTGAAGATCCGCATCACCCGTACAGTCAGAAACTTGTATCGGCGGCACGAGCATGAGCACAGCAATTGCAACTAAACCCATTCTTGACGTACGTGACCTAACCAAGAGTTTCGTTCTGCACAACATCGATGGCCGCACCGTCACGGGATTGCATAATGTTTCATTCGCGGTGGCGCCAGGACAACATTTAGCACTCGCCGGAACATCGGGAGCTGGAAAATCAACTCTGCTTCGGGCCATCTATCGCACGTATGCACCTTCGTCGGGAGAAGTATGGTTTCGGCTTTCCGATGACAGTGTCGTCAACCTTGCTCAAATTAGCGATCCAGAGATAGTCGCACTTCGTGGCCGTCAAATTGGTTATGTCTCACAGTTTCTTCGTGCACAACCACGTCGAAGTGTTTTAGATCTTGTCATTCGCGCCGGCGTTTCTCGTGGCATGAATGTCGCAGATGCGCGTGAGTTAGGAATACTTTCTCTTCGTCGTCTCAATATTGGTGAACAATTATGGGACGTTCATACATCGGTGTTGTCTGGCGGCGAAAAACAACGTGTCAACATCGCTGCCGGACTTATTTCTCCACCACGATTGCTGTTGCTAGATGAGCCAGTATCAGCTCTTGACCCCGAGAATCGTGAAAGCGCTATCCAGTTGATTAGTGAACTCACTCATCAAGGTGTTGCAGTTCTTGCTGTGTTTCACGATCTCGATGCAATTGCACGTCTTGCAACACAGATAGTGGTCATGCAAAAGGGCCGCATCATCAACAACGGGCCAGTCGACCAGATACTTCCGCTACTACATCCAGGAGATGTTCAACCATGACAATTTTTTCAATCATCAATTCCACTGCAGTTCTTCCAACACAAATTATGGAAAATGCCACCATCACTATTGAAGACGGCGTAATCATCGACATTGCTGAGAATGGTGCAGCGACCGAGAGGTACGTAAACGCTGAAGGCGCAATCTGTATGCCGGGAATCATTGATTCACATAGCGATGGATTTGAAATGGAGCCGCGGCCTCGACCCAGTGTTCGACTCCCGCTTGATTTCAGTATTCAATCGTTCGAAGCCAAAGTTCGTGCCGCTGGAGTGACGACACTTTTTCATGGAATTGGATTTGAGAACGACGGTAACCGAACCGTGGAATCAGCCAACGCCTATGTCGACATCATCCATGAATACTCGTCTTCTTCCACCGTAATGATGAACCACCGCGTGCTGTATCGACTTGATGCCCGTGATGCTGATGGGTTCAATGCTTTGTGCGCACGAATTGAATCAGATCGTCAAGTTGACGCCAAACCACTAGTGAGTTTTGAAGACCACACACCAGGCCAAGGCCAATACCGTGATCGCACCTACCTAGAAAACTGGATTATGGGATCACGCAATATGACTCGTGAAGAAGCAGTAGCTCATGTTGATCAAATTCTGATTGACCGTGAAGCTGTTCGACACAATAAGGAATTGGCACTGCCCTGGTTGACAGAGCAAGCAGCACTCGGAAACATCACTTTGATGGCTCACGATCCGGCTACTCCAGAAGATGTGGCCGAAGCCGTGACATGGAACGCTTCAATTGCAGAATTTCCTACGTCAGTTGAGGCAGCACGGGCAGCACGGGCAGCAGGCATGCGAACAGTATGTGGTGCGCCAAATGCATTACGTGGTTCGAGCCACAGCGGAAATGTTTCTGCCACCGAATTAATCTCACTTGGCCTTTGTGATGGTCTGTCTTCTGACTATTTGCCATTCGCAATGCTTGGCGCTGTTGGAACGTTGGTTAAGAACGGCACATGCACACTTCCCGAAGCAGCACGACTAGTGACATACGGACCAGCTGAAACTGTAGGCATTACTGACCGTGGTCGCCTTGAAGTTGGACTTGTCGCTGATGTAGTTGTGTGTCGTTTCAACGGGAACCTTCCTTCAGTGTTGGGCGTTTGGCGAGCAAACGGATCACCACTGCAAAGTCTTGCAATGCAAGGCGTCTGAGATGACTGAATTTTCACAATATTTGCGAGAGATGGCTCTTGCTGCAGACAATGCCTATATACATGCAATGAACACAATGACAGCGGCTCAACGCAGCCAAGACATTGGTCTTGGTGGCGACGGAACGCCCACCATGTTTCTCGATGCATACATCGAACGCCCTGTACTTGAGATCATTGAGCGAGAAGGACACAACGTTCTTTCCGAGGAAGTTGGCTGGATTGATCGTGGGTCACACATCACCGTTGTTATAGATCCGGTTGATGGAACTGCAAACTCTGCTGCCGGAGTTCCAATCTCAGCCTTTTCCGCTGCGATTGTCCGAGGCGAAGTGGTGGAAGAGGCTCTCATCACATGGCTGGGCACCAATTACGCGCGCTCTGCGCACAAGGACGATGCCATAGTCTCTCGCGTTTCAACTCGCACGACCGTTGATGGGGCATCACTATCCATACTTCGCCCTCGGCCGACCACATGGACGGCTTGGTCATCTCTTGCACAACGTGCAGAACGAATGCGGATACTTGGTAGTTCAGTCATTGAAGGTGCACTTGTAGCCGACGGAGCAATTGATGC
>CAMDVC010000127.1 GCA_945878785.1 Bifidobacterium breve
ATCGCTGCACGCATATCGCCAGTTGTACCTTCGCCCATGCGGTTCATCACATACGCATAGGTCAACTCGGCATCAAGGTCATTCACAACAAGCGAACCACCCCAGCCACCCCAAAAGCATGCCCGTGGGTTTGGACTCAATGGAGTGAATTCAGAATTCAATCCGTATCCCATTCCGAATTTCATTGGCACGCCAAGAACCACATCCTGGCCAGACATTTGTTCGGTAAATAGGGCTTCCACGCCTTTTGCAGACAAGAAACGCTTACCGCCTGCCTCTCCACCATGAGAAATAATTGACTGCACTTGCGCAACAGAGCGCGCATTACCCTGACCGTTCGCCGCAGGACTTTCACACTGACGCCACTCCGGAGTCCATGCGATCTCGGCAACGATCTTTGGGTTGCTGTATGTACGAACAGCAATACCGTCTAGTTCTGCAGTTGGGTCGAGCAAGCTGACGCCCGGAATGACATTCGAAATACGATGGTGATGTTCCGGTGCTATTCCAATGTGGAAATCAGCGCCCAGTGGTTCTGCAAAATTCTCGCGGAAGAAATTGCCGAGTGACTGCCCCGTCACGCGCTTCACAAGTTCACCTATCAAATACCCCTGCGTGATCGCGTGGTAACCCGACTGTGAACCTGGCGTCCACCACGGTGCCTGAGCACCAAGAACTGCGGCACACTTGTCATGGTTGAACAAATCGTCAGATGTCATTGGCTCTGCCCAACCAGATAATCCGGCCGTATGCGCCATGAGATGACGAATTTCAATTCCCTCTTTGCCGTTGGCTTTGAATTCAGGCCAGTACTTGTACACCGGATCAGTGAGTGAAATTTCTCCACGGTCAGCGAGCGTGAGCAATGTGAGAAACATCATGGTCTTTGTTGTTGACCACACATTGACAAGAGTGTCGCTCTGCCATTCGGAAGTACGTTCCATCTCGCGATGCCCACCCCAGATGTCGACCACCATCTCACCTTTGTAGATGACGGCGACCGATGCGCCTACTTCAAAACCGTCATTGAAATTACTAGCGAATGCCTCGCCAACCCCCTCAAAACCAGGCTTTACTTTTCCATGCACAGTGACCACGACTGCCCCCTCTTGTCTAACGAGACACTACTGTGAGGGACACACGCCGTAGGCAGTGAAAACATGGGGGGCCACGATGGCTGACAGATTTGAAAACGGATTCGGCGGATTAGTCGCTGTGGTCACAGGCGGTGGCACCGGCATGGGCCGCGAACTTGTGCGCCAACTCACTGCACAAGGATGCGATGTTGCCACGTGCGATGTGATTGCAGAAAACCTTACAGAGACAATTGCTATCTGCAAGGCAGACGGCAACTCCGGAAAAATTCTCAGCCACATTGCAGACGTCTCAGATGAGGCTCAAGTACTCGGTTTCCGCGATGCAGTTGCGGCATGGCGACCACATGTCAATGTTCTTTTCAACAACGCTGGAATAGGCGGCGGTGGAAGCATTGTTGAGAACAGTCGCGAGCAGTGGGACAAAACTTTCGGTGTGTGCTGGTTCGGCGTGTACTACAACACACGCGCATTTATGGACTTGCTTCTTGCTGCACCGTTTGGTCACATTGTGAACACAAGTTCAGTCAATGGTTTCTGGGCATCACTTGGGCCAAACACTCCACACAGTGCATACAGCGCTGCAAAGTTTGCAGTAAAGGGTTTTACCGAAGCGCTCATCACTGATTTCCGTATCAACGCACCAACTATGCGTGCCTCTGTTGTGATGCCAGGTCATATCGGAACCGACATTGCAATTAACTCAAGCAAGTTGCTCGGAAACGACCCAGCAACAATGACTGCTGATCAATTGAAAGCAGCTCGCGGACGAATGGCTCGCGCTGGTATCGATACCGCAACAGTGTCCGACGATGACCTTCGTGCGTTTATGGCCGCCGGCGCACAAGCGTTCCGCGACAGTGCGCCTATGTCAGCAGCTGAAGCATCTGCATTTATATTGGCCAGCGTGCAACGAGGCGACTGGCGCATTCTTGTCGGTGATGACGCGGTAATTCTCGATGAAATGGTTCGCGAAAATCCGACAGATGCGTATCTGCCGGATTTCCACCAAAAGATTCAAGCCCGCGGAGCCCTTGGCGCTATTGCTCGCTAGATCGCTGCAAAGGCATACGCATGCAGCAATGAGCCATCGTCGTCGACTAATGCATGTGCAACATAACGTTCGTTGGCAACGTGATACTCACTACCTAGACCAGCTCCTTTTGCAATGGTTCCCTCTTGGGCCGCAATGTCAACAAGAAAAGCTTCAATGGCGGCCACATCAATGACAGTGTTTTCGTCTGATTCCGAAGACGGTGAATCGAAAACAATTGAATTGACAAGTGCTTCCCAACTTGCGCGCAAATCGTCTGGGTTAGTGAACAGCTCTAATCCGGCAATCTTGTCACCGTAGGCAACGACTATTCCCGTTTGGCCTTCTGCAGGACCCGTACCCAAAAAATCCTTGACGAGATCAGAGAGTTCTTGATCGTTCTCAATTGAACCTGCGGCATCTAAAAACAAACTTGATGGTGAAGAAAGATGACGCGTGATTAGCTCTTCTGAGATTGCGTCCCACACTTCGCCCTGGTTTGAATCTTTCGTTCCGTAGTTCTCAATGTTTGATTTGACACTGCGACCCTTTGACATACGCATTCTGCGGGAAGCCATGCGCTTTGAGTCGCGAAAGGTAGAACCTCCACCCCATCGTCCAGCTTCCACACAGGACACAGGAATGACAATGGTTGCTCCGGCTGGCACCAAAATGGACACATTGACAGTGCGTGTTTGACGGCCACCTTCAAGGACTCGGCCGGCAGGAATCAACATGTCGGTTAATCCAGGGTTGTGTACTTGCAGTTCAGGAACTGATGCACCCGTGGCAAGTTCTGAGACCTCTAAAGAATCATCTGCTAACGCTGCGCCATTTGGACGCTTGCCACCGTATACGAGCGGGAATATTGAAATACCATTTCGGTGAATGGGTTGGCCTACTGTGGCCTTGTTTACTAGTTTTATTGACATTTTTTCTCCTTGTTGTCCGGACCCGGGTTGGGTCCACAAAGAGCAAGGTACAGAGATGGTGTGTCAACATAAGGTACTTTTGACCTCTATTCATATTTCATAAGGGTTTAGTAGGAAATATTCAGTAGTTGACTTAAACGTTTTATTGCGTTGACCGTGTGTTCACTTGGGCGTCACCTTCAAGGACGAGCATTCAGTTGTGAATAACAAGTCTCCCAATGCTCGATTTCTTCAAACTCTTGGCGCATACGGATGTGCAGCGTTCATTGGCGTCTACCTGTCCTCCTCATATTCAGGAATTGCGACAAAAGCCCTATTTATTCTGATTCCCGTGGTCACTCTGAAGATCGCTTTGGCTCGCACGCGTAATGCCAGCGACTTCATCAAGTTCCCGGCCGAAGCGGCAAGCGCGTCAACTCACGAGCTCGTCGAACGAGACCTTGATTCACATTCCCGCTACATCGATATTGTGAGCCGAGCTTCCTGATTTCCCCCCTGTCATCACCGCCTAATGTGTGGAGATGGCAAAGAACATCACTCTTGGGTACGGCAGCGGATACTGGGGCAGTGGCCCACCAGCAAACGCATTAGAAGCAATTCAGGAGGCTGATCGTCTTGGGTTTGACAGTGTGTGGACTGCAGAGGCCTACGGCAGTGATGCACT
>CAMDVC010000128.1 GCA_945878785.1 Bifidobacterium breve
TGCCAGGAGTGCTCTTTATTGCGGGGCTTGTGTATGCATTAATAGCCCGAAATCGCCGGCATATCTCGCGACTCTTGGGCATGAACGCCTGCGGACTTCCACCGCGATAATTAATTGCGATAGTCCCCAATTGCTTTTGCGATAGACCACCCTTATGAATGCTCTTGTTGTGTACTGTCATCCCGTAGAGGGAAGTTTCTGTTCTGCGATGCGTGATGCTGCCGTTTCGGGTTTGAGTATTGCAGGGCACACAGTAGATGTCATTGATCTCGCGGCTGAACATTTCAATCCGGTGATGTCGACTGCAGAGTGGAATACCTACCGAACGGGAAATGGCGAGATACCAATCGGTCTTGAGCGTGATGTTTCTCTCGTGAAGTCTGCAGAGATCATCGTGTTCGTGTATCCCACGTGGTGGGGTGGGTTACCCGCACAACTAAAAGGTTGGTTGGAACGCGTGATGTTGCCAGGGACAGCGTTTGTGTTTAATGACAACAACAAAGTGCGACCAGGACTGAGGAATATCCGACGCATACACATTGCGTCAACTTTTGGCTCGCCGTGGCTATACGTACGTTTTGTGAACGATAATGGTCGTCGCATTTTGGCACGTGCATTTCGAATGAACACGTCGTGGCGAACAAAAGTGTCCACATCATGTCTGTATGCAATGGATACAGCTACGGATGAGAGTAGGAAGAGTTTCCTTCTTTCTTTGGAAAAGAAAATGCAGAACATATGAAAGTTCTCGTAGTCCTTGCACATCCGTCAGAAGAATCTTTTGTTTCGTTTCTTTCATATGAAGTGATTGCGGAGTTAAATACTGGCGGTCATGAAGTTCGTCACCATGACTTATGGGCTGAGAATTTCAGTCCGGTGTTTACGCCGTATGAACGGTTGAATCATGTTGGTGACGTGGCAGAGAAACTAAAGAAACTTCCCGAATTACAACAGCACATCGAAGATCTGCAGTGGTGTGATGCGTTGGTGCTTGTGTACCCAACATGGTGGTCAGGTCAGCCGGCAATTTTAAAAGGCTGGTTTGACAGAGTGTTGATGAACGGAGTTGCATGGGTGCTTCCTGAAGGTGCAAATCGAATTCAGCCACTTCTTACCAACGTGCGGCATTTGATTGTGGTGACTACACACGGATCAGGCAAGCTCGTTAATGCGCTTGAAGGGGAGTCAGGGAAGCGAACTGCCTTTCGCTCGGTGCGTCTCATGCTTCACCGAAGAGTCCGCTGCGAGTGGCTAGCGATGTACGGCCTAGACAATGCCACGCTTCCCCAACGTCAAAAATTCTCAGCTCGTGTGCGTCGGCGAATTAGCCGCGTTTTGGGTTAGCACGGTTCATTGCATCTGCGGTCTGTCTAGTACCGTCGCACGTATGAAAGCTTTGCAAGTACAGCAACTTGGTTCACTCGACGACATTGAGATTGTGGAAATTGATTCTCCCGACTTATTGCCAGGACAAATACGTGTGGCCATTTTGGCAAGTGGTTTGAACTACGTGGACTCACTCATGATTGAGGGAAAGTACCAAATCAAACCGGCAGTCCCATACAGACCTGGGTCTGAAATTGTTGGACGTGTCATTGAAGTTGCATCTGATGTTACGAATCTGAAAATCGGTGACCGAGTCTTCTCGCCTAGCGGTGGCTTTGCAGATGAAGCAGTTCTTTCTGCAACACGTGTGATTCCAATTCCAGATCAGTTGAGCGACGGGCAAGGCGCAACGTTCATGCAGAGTTACCTCACGGCATGGTTTGCATTTCATAAACGTGCACAAGTACGCGAAGGTGCAACCATGCTGGTGCTTGGTGCAGGTGGCGGCGTTGGGCTGGCGGCAGTTGATCTAGGGGTTGCAATGGGCATGCGAGTTATTGCGGCTGCCTCAAGCCCCGAGAAGCGTCAACTTGCTTTAGATCGTGGAGCTTTTGCTGCCATTGATGTTCTGAATGAGGACGTGAAATTGCGGACGCGCGAATTATGCGGCGGTGGAGTCGACATGGTGTACGACCCAGTTGGTGGAGATCTTGCTGAACCATGTTTGCGTGCATTAGCACCATTTGGTCAGTATCTCGTTGTTGGTTTCGTTGGTGGTATCCCACGTCTTCCTGCGAATCATGTGTTACTTACGAATCGCACAGTGGTTGGTGTTGACTGGGGCGCTTGGGTTGGCAGAAATATCGAGGAGAACCAAGGCATGTTGATTGAAGTGTTGGCTGAAATTGCAGAAGGAAAACTTCACCCTGTTGAACCCGTTACGTATCCGATGAGCAAAGCAGTGCAAGCAATGCGCGATCTGCAAGATCGAAAAATTGCCGGCAAGGTCGCGCTAGTTCCTGTTTTCGATTAGAAACCGAACGGCGTATAGCCAGGCGCTGTCAGTGGCCACGGCTTGATGCGTTCGATATGAGAGGCAAGACCAAGTGTGAGGTTGTCTTGAAATCTTGGACCAGTGATGTGAATTCCGCACGGAACACCATTGTCGTCAAGACCCATCGGCACGCTTGTAGCTGGGTGTCCCGTGAAGTTCGCATCGGGCGTATTCAGTGTGACCATCGGATCGTCTGTGTTTCCGGCCCTCGCGGGCAGTGGACCTTCTGCTGGCCATGAGCGCGCATTTGCGGTAGGTGTGAGAAGAACTGCGTCGTTTCCCAGCAAGTCATCGAATCGAATACTGATTTCGTGGCGCTTTCGTTGGGCAGCGATGTATTGGTCAATTGTGACTGTGGCACCAAACTTCAATTGAGCTTGCACATAGTCAGTAAATTCATTCCAATGGTTTTCTTCGTGGCGCAAGCTTTGAGTGAGCTGGGCAGTGGACATGATGAACCAGTTCCAGATGGTGTCGTTATCTGATGGCGAGGCAACGCGTTCCACTGTGACGCCGCTTGCAACAAGTGCATCAATCATTGATTCGTAATTAGCTTCGATATCTGGGTCTACATCGGTGCGAAATGTTCGGCACGCAAGAACACGACGCGGCATCACGGAATCTAAGGCGATGCTCTTAGCTGGCAGTCCTAAGAAATCACCAACGGCTGGGCCGTGAGTGATTGCTGCTTCATACGCAACATCAGCCACGGTGTGACCAGATGTTCCTTGCGTGGAAAAATCAATCCAACGCGGAAGAACATTGCGTCCGATTGCTCCCATTGAAGGTTTGTAACCGATAAGTCCTGATGAAGATGCAGGACCACGCACGCTGCCACCACCATCAGAAGTAGTTGCGATTGGCGTTAGCCCCGCAGCTAACGCTGCTGCAGAACCACCACTGGAACCGCCTGGTGATTTTTCAGTGTTCCAGGGGTTACGTGTCGCACCGAACACTTTGTTTGCGGTGAATGCTGTTGCCCCGAACTCTGGGCTATTTGATCGACCAATAATGATTGCCCCGGCTTCACGCAGGCGTGACACAACAGAGTCATCAACGTCGTCTGCGGGGCCATCGGCATATAACGCCGAACCAGCCGTGGTGATGTGGCCTTTCACGCGCGCCATGTCTTTCACCAAGAACGGCAAACCTGCAAGCGCACCCGTGCGCGGGTGTGATGCAGCCAATTCACGCGCTTCATCGGCGTACACGGCAACAACCGCGTTTAACGGTGTGGCCGCTTCGATACGACGAAGGCTTTCGTTGACGAGATCAACAGGGTTGATTTCTCCGGATCGGACTTTGGCTGATAG
>CAMDVC010000129.1 GCA_945878785.1 Bifidobacterium breve
GAAAAAATTGGCACATCAGCTTTTATCGATGAATGGTTAGCACTACCTATATTTTCAGGATTGTCGGACCAAACAAATCAAAGAAACGACCGTATTCGCAATACTGCCAAAGGTCTCGCAGATTCATTGAGGTTTGCAGGTACCGGCACACAAGAGCCGCAATGGACAAACCTGCATCAACTATCCATGCCAGTACATCTCATAGTTGGCGAACTAGATAACAAATTCAGAACTATTGCCAAGGACATGCAGCCACTTCTTCAATCATCGGAAACAACGGTTGTCCCGAACGTCGGTCATACTGTCCATCTTGAGGACCCAGCCACTACTGGTCTCATTTTGGATTCAATTATTTTACGACACGATTGACAGAGCTATGCCTGCGCCGAAGGTAATACCCAGTACCAATTGCGCACGACCGACATTGCCAAGAACAATGATCAGGTCTTTCCCTTTCGCTCCGCGTGACAGAGCCTCAAGTGCTGGTCGCAGCACCACGATTCCCACTAACCCGAATAGCGCATAGGCGCCCAACAATGCTGATGTGGCACAAATGGAAAGAGCAGCAATAATCACTAGCACCGCAAAAAACTTACGAGTGTTGGCATCGCCAAGCTTGACAGCAAGAGTATTTTTCTCGGCGACTGTGTCACCAGGAATATCTCGCAGATTATTGATT
This sequence comes from Bifidobacterium breve, assembly GCA_945878785.1. Lineage (GTDB taxonomy): Bacteria > Actinomycetota > Acidimicrobiia > Acidimicrobiales > Ilumatobacteraceae > UBA2093. The sequence continues at coordinate 680 of CAMDVC010000129.1, forward strand.
ACAAGCAAAGAACATGCGATACAACCAACGGCAACACTTGCCACAAGCCCCGCAACAGTGAATTCTTCAGCGACAACAAACTCAGTCCCCGTTGTAGCCACAACTCCGAAGAAAATAAATACAAACACTTCACCCCATCCCGCGTACCCGTACGGCCGAGGCCCACCTGTATAGGTCCACGCAGCAAGAATTGCCGCAGCTCCAACCAACACCAACCACATCGTGGTCATCAGAGCGAGTGCCAATCCAGCACACGCTGCGATACCAAACATCAGAAAAGCGGCCTGTTTCACGTGGGATGCCGCTGCCGCACCGGAACCAACTAAGCGCAATGGTCCAACACGAACGGCATCAGTCCCCTTCACCCCATCTGAATAATCATTGGCGTAGTTCACGCCCACTTGTAACGCAAGACTGACAACGCCTGCTAGAACGCCTCGCCACCATATGGGAGTCGATGCCCCGCTTGCACACGCAACCCCCACGAGAACAGGCACGATCGCGGCAGGCAATGTACGAGGCCTAGCGCCGATTACCCATTTTTTCCATCCGAGAATTCTGGGGTTTATTGGCGATGTCATGTCACTAGTGTCGCACGAGTCGTACGCTAGTTGCGTGAACGAGTTGGTATGTCTTGACATGGCAAACAGCCAGCTCTTCGTTGACCGACTCTCGCGGGCTTGGGACAACAATGACGCAGTCTTTCCTCTCGATCAACGGCTTCCTTTCCCGACGCGACAACACCTTCTCAACATGGTGAAGCCAACAATCATTGCGACGTCCGACGGAGACACGCGCGTTGATGGTCAATTAGTGGAACCAGGTGACGCAATCGTTGTGGCAACTAGTGGTACTTCTGGTGTTCCAAAAGCGGCGGTCTTAACAATGTCCGCTGTCGAGGCCAGTGCACGAGCCACCACTGAATATCTCAATGTCACATTGCGTGACACGTGGCTTGCATGTCTTCCCCCGTCGCATGTTGGTGGACTTTCCGTCATCACGCGTTCTCTCATCATGGGAACGTCACTTATTGCCGTACCGAACTTCTCTCCGGACTCATGTGTCGAAGCTGCACAGAACGGTGCGACTCTTGTTTCGCTAGTTTCCACCGCGCTTCAACGAATCGACCCCACCTTGTTTCGTGTAATCGTCTTGGGCGGTTCTCGCCAGTCGTCACAGTTACCTCCAAATTGCATCACTACGTACGGACTTACAGAAACCGGCAGCGGGGTCGTATACAACGGCAAAGCCCTCCGTGGAGTCGAATTAGAGATACGAGATTCAATTGTGTATGTACGGGCACCAATGTTGTTGCGTGCTTATCGTGATGGCTCGGTCCCGCTAGACAGCAACGGTTGGTTCTGCACCGCAGACAGAGGGACACTTTCCGAAGATGGCGTATTGAGCATTGAAGGACGCAGCGACGACCTCATTATTACTGGCGGAGAGAATGTCTGGCCAGAGACTGTCGAAGATGCACTGCGCAACTTCCCATCCATTACAGACCTTTGCGTCGCTGGCGTCCCAGATCCTGTATGGGGTCAGGCTGTTCATGTTTGGATTGTCACCACAGATGCAGATCTCATTTCGCTACAAGCGGTACGAGAACATGTGAAACAGACGTTGCCTGCGCATTGCGCACCACAACAAATATATTTCGTTACAGAGATTCCACGAACTGCCCTTGGTAAACCACAGCGATCACTACTAGTTGAGCGCCTGCAAACTTCCTAACCCGCGTTTGATGTGCCGAGTCCTGCACCGCCATCGATGACGTATGTCTCGCCGGTAATCCAACTTGCAGAATCAGAGGCCAGGAACGTTGCAAGGTTTGCAATGTCTTCTGGCTCACCCAAGCGCTTCAACGGCACGGTCGCGGCAATCTTGTCTCCAAAGTTTTCAACCAAGAAACCAGCGAAGTCAGTTTTGACCAATCCGGGTGCAATTCCAATCACCCTGTTCGGGCCGATTTCGCTCGCAAGCTGACGAGTGAAATGAATTAGCGCTGCTTTTGTCAAGTTGTACACACCAAGACCACCACCGTCTGTACGCAAACCACCCACAGAAGCAATATTGATAATGACCCCAGGATTTTCTTTGAACGAAGCTTCATACGCAGCCTGTGTCCACTGCAGTGGGGCCTTCAAGTTAATTTGGAACGTCTTGTCATAGCGTCCTTCGTCGACGCCCATTGTTGGTCCGTAATACGGATTCGTCGCGGCGTTGTTCACCAATATGTCTAGGCGACCGAACTTTGCAATGGTTTCCCGCACAACATCAGTAGCAGCACTTGAGTCTCCAACATTTGCCTGCCGAATTGCCACTTCCCCATCAATGCCGTCCATGGCGGACTCTTCAATTTTTCGAGACACCATCATCACGCTTGCGCCTGATTCTGCAAAAATCTTCGCGATTGCAAGACCAATTCCCCGAGATGCTCCCGTAACGAGTGCGACTTTGCCTTTTAGTGAAACTTCCATTTCGCCAAGTTACAGAAATTAATAGCCTCGGGCGTTACTCAGTACCAATCGTGGGCATCAGGCGAACCTCAGTGATACGACGTCCTTCAAGAGCCTCAACAACGAATCGCCATCCCTCAATCTCCAAGGTTTCGCCTACCACCGGCACATGCTCGAGAACTCCGAACATAAAACCACCAACAGTGTCGAACTCTGTATCCGGCAGGTCCACGTCAAAATGCTCGTTGAAATCTTCGATTGACATACCGGCATCAACTAAGGATTCACCGTTGGGCAAATTTCGAACATCAGGAACCTCGTCATCGTGCTCATCCACAATCTCACCGACCAATTCTTCGAGACAATCTTCAAGAGTGACTAATCCAGTGATGCTGCCGTACTCATCAGCCACGATGGCCATATGAAAATGATCGCGTTGCATCTCTCGCATTAGTTTCGCTACCGGTTTATTTTCTGGAATAACTACAGCTATGCGAGCAAGGGAATCAACAGGCTCGGCTCCGAGTCCTGCGCG
>CAMDVC010000130.1 GCA_945878785.1 Bifidobacterium breve
GCCGTAGCGCCTAATTTACGCACACGATCGGTTTCAGGAAGCCGCACGAGAAATGTCAGCGCCTCTTCTGCTTTGCCGGTCCGAATCAACAGATCAGCCAATGTGCAGATGGCATCTTCATTCCCTGGCGCAAGCGCGACAGCATCACGCAGAGCTTCTTCTGTTCCGTTAGCTAACAATTCAATGATGCGGGTTTGCATCGGGTCAGGCAATAAGGCCTGAACAAGTTGTTGAATGTATTGGTCTGATTGGCCACCAGTGAAATTGTGAATGACTTTGCCATCTCTGATAACGAACACCGCAGGAATGGATTGCACGTGGAAAGCCTGAGTTGCTCCGGGGTTTTCATCGATATTGAGCTTGACGAGCTCCACCTGGCCCTCGGTAGCGGCTGTGGCGCGCTCAAGGATGGGCGTGAGGCTCTTGCACGGGCCGCACCACGGAGCCCAGAAATCAACAATCACTGGAACGATGTGAGACCGCTCTACAACCTTGGCCTGAAAGGTGGCATCGGTGACGTCTAAGGACATAGGGGCACGATACAGGTAGTTTTTGTGGTGTGACTCTTCCACATGGCATCAGCAACAACGTCGAGGGTTGGCTCGTGGCCAACATCAACGGAGCAACCGCCCCATTCACATACACCCAAATTGCAGGTGGACATTCAAATCTCACGTTCAAGGTGGATGACGCGGCAGGCCACTCGTACGTATTGCGCCGTCCCCCTCTTGGCCACCGTCTCGCCAGTGCTCATGACATGAGTCGCGAACATCGCATCATTGCCGGCCTTGCAAATAGCAATGTCCCCGTGGCAACGGCACGTGGTTTATGCACCAACGAAGCCGTCAACGAACTTCCGTTCTACGTAATGGATTTTGTTGACGGACATGTTGTGCGCGACAAAGAGATAGCTGAAACACTTCTTGGCCCCGATGGCTGCAAGCGAGCGAGCGAATCAATCGTTGACACCATGGCTGCAATTCACGCAGTTGATCTGAAATCAGTCGGACTTGATGACCTTGGACGTCACGATGGCTACATTGCGCGCCAACTCAAGCGCTGGCACGGCAACATCGTGGAACAACGCACTCGTGAACTTCCACTAGTCGACAGCGTGTTCGAAGAATTGATGTTGCGTATTCCAGAACAAGCATCCACCACCATCGTTCATGGCGACTATCGACTTGACAACTGCATGGTTGACGCAACAGGCAATGTAATTGCTGTTCTCGACTGGGAAATTTGCACATTGGGTGACCCAATGGCTGATCTCGGACTTCTCATGGTCTATTGGACCGGACCAAATGACGAAGCAAGCGCATGGTCGAATTCTGTCTGCAGTGCCAATGGCTTCTTAGATCGTGCCGACCTCGCTCGCCGATACGCAGAAACATCAGGACGCGACATTTCGCAACTTGATTACTACGTCGCATTTGCCTATTGGAAACTTGCGTGCATTATCGAAGGGGTCTATGCCCGTTACCTCGGTGGCGCACTTGGCGACCGCGACCCAGCCGAGCTTGAACCATTCAAGATTCAGGTTGAAGGCGCAACTCTAAAAGCAGTGCAAATGCTGGAGAGAATGGCATGACACCGTCTAGCGCTTCGCCATACACAGTGCAGGGTGAACTACCCACTCTTGATTCACCAACACTCATAATCATGATGTCTGGGTGGATCGATGCAAGCGGTGCTGCTGCTGGTGCAATGGAACATCTCATCAATGCAACCGCATCACGCGACCTGATTCATTTTGACGGCGACACGTTTGTTGACTATCGCGCACGTCGGCCGTTAATGGAATTGCGTGAAGGCGTCAACACGCGCATCGTATGGTCAGTGCCTGAAATGCGTGTCGGCACAGACGACGACGGTCGCGATGTGTTGTTGCTCACCGGACCGGAGCCAGATATGGCATGGCACCATTTCGCAAACACAGTTGCCACTCTTGCAACACAATTAGGTGTAAAGACCGCCATCGGCATGGGCGCGTATCCATTTGGTGCTCCACACACACGGCCGGTTGGTTTGTCTGCCACATCACCCGATGCCGCTATTGCAGAACGACTATCTCTCACTCGCAGCACTGTTGATGTGCCGGCAGGAGTTGAAGCAATCCTTGAGCACTCGCTGATGGGCGTAGGCATCACAGCCATCGGCTTATGGGCCCAGATTCCCCATTACGTGGCCACAATGGCCTACCCAGCAGCAAGCGCTGCCCTGGTTGAGGCAGCGTGTCTTGAGGCAGGGCTCACCATTGACACATCGGCACTGCGTAAAGAGTCTGGTGTTCAACGGGAACGACTTGACCAGTTAGTGGCAGGCAACCCAGAGCATGCAGAGATGCTGGGCAAACTTGAGGCTGCGTACGACGCAGAACATGGCTCATTCGGTGCAATGAAGCCTGACGCTGCTGCAATACCTACAGTTGATGAAATAGCAGCGGAAGTCGAGCAATTCTTGCGCGACCAACAAACAGGAGGTTGACCATGAAGGTTGACGGCGGAATCGGATCAAATCTTGCACAAGTGCCACAAAACGCAAAAGAAGTGGAAGCAGCTGGATACTCAGGTGCATGGACTGCTGAAACATCGCACGATCCATTCTTTCCATTGCTTCTTGCTGCAGAGCACACAACAACTCTTGAAATCGGAACATCGATTGCCGTTGCCTTTGCACGTAACCCGATGAACCTTGCAAATATCGGTTGGGATTTGCAGAGCTATTCAAAGGGTCGCTTCATGATGGGTCTCGGTAGCCAGATCAAGCCTCACATTGAAAAGCGCTTCTCTATGGAATGGAGCCACCCAGCTCCGCGTATGCGCGAAATGATTTTGGCAATGCGCGCCATCTGGGACACATGGCTGAACGGAACAAAACTTGATTTCCGTGGTGACTTTTATACGCACACATTGATGACACCATTTTTTGCACCAGACCCTTCAGAGATGGCACCATTCGGCCCACCAAAAATTTTCCTTGCTGGTGTTGGCGAAATGATGACAGAAGTTGCAGGCGAAGTCTGCGACGGATTCTTATGTCACGGTTTCACCACCGAGCGTTATTTACGTGAAGTCACTTTGCCAGCACTTGCACGCGGTCGCGCAAAGGCTGGCAAGACAATGGAAGGGTTCGAAATTGTCGGACCAAGCTTCGTTGTCACTGGCACAAACGAAAAAGAAATGGAAGCAGCAGCAGCAGGTACTCGTCAGCAGATCGCCTTCTACGGTTCCACTCCTGCCTATAAGGGCGTTTTGGAGCTGCACGGATGGGATGGCCTTCAGGACGAACTCAATGGCTTGTCAAAGCAGGGCAAGTGGGTCGACATGGGAAATCTCATCACCGACGAGATCCTCAACACGTTTGCAGTTGTTGCTGAACCAGAGCGGGTAGCTCCAGAGCTCATTTCGCGTTATGGCGATGTCATCGACCGTCTCAGCTTCTATGCGCCGTACAAGGCAGACCCAACACGCTGGTTGCCTGTCATCGACGCTTTGAAGAAGGCTTAAGCGCCCAAACCAACGAGCCAACTCTGCACATTGATGCCGAGTTTCTCTACGTCGTAGCCACCTTCTTGCAGTACTACTGCAGGAAGCCCTAGTTGTTTCACTAGTTCGCCACACCGACGAAAGCCGTCTGTTGTGACTGACATGTCACAAATCG
>CAMDVC010000131.1 GCA_945878785.1 Bifidobacterium breve
GCAAGACCGGTACGTGTTGCTTCCACGATGTTCTCTGGCATTCCTTCAACACGCTTCATGTTCATCTCAACGTATTTTGCCCATTCGGCGGCGTAAATCTCCCCCAGTTTTTGTTTCAGCGCTCGATCACGCACTGCAATGATGCGCCATGGTTGTCTGTTGCCGCCACTTGGTGCCCAGATTGCAGCTTGCAACACGCGTTCTAGAGTTGCATCATCAACTGGCGTATCACTGATACGCCGAATGGATCGGGTGGTGGAAAGAATGGAATACAGATTGTCGGCGTCGCTCATGACTGCAATCTAATCGGTAGGAGGACAGCCCCTAGCGTTGTGACGCACTGGCTGGCCATGGCGACATCTCTAATCCGACACCTTGGTATACGCCGTGAAGTAGTGCCGCATATTCAACAGAGATGTGTGCACGCGAGAGACGAACGAGTTCATCACGAAAGAGAACACCATGAGAGTCAGCTCCGACAATGACATGGGCTACTTCATGTAGAGCCGTAGCAGCAGTGGTGACCTTTCCTCGAAAACAAATTGTGTGAGATTCGATATCTACTGAAGCCAACGATGTTCGAGTTGCTCGACCAACCACTACCTGTGGCAGTTCAATGTCTTCTCGAGTACACACATGTTGTAACCACTGTTCAATATGGTGAGAAGAGAAATTGCGCGAGCCAAGTTCATTGTCAACAATGTCTTCACACGCATATGTCAGAGCTTGTTCCGGTGAGCATTTCTGGTATTCATTGGCACGAGCCACTGCAACTTGAACAAATGTATGAAGTGGACTCACGACAATTCTCCACGCACACCAGCAGTAAATGATCGACCGGAACCGCCAAACCCACTACCAGCGTTTTTGCCGTTGATGTATGCACCAGATGATGTATCGCTATATGTATAGCCACCCCGAAGTGGCGGGCCATTGACACGCAATTCGTGTTCAGCACGTTTCATGCGATCTGCAAGGACAAGTCCGGAACCAGGAGTTTCCGATACAAAATCTTTGCGTGCAACAGAGAGTGACTCTTGAATACCCAACTGCAACCCTTTCCACCATGCAACCCGCCATGACCTATCGCCCCGTGGAAGCAGGCGAGCGCCCATGGCATCAGCAGCAGCAAACAAAGTGCGAGTAGCAAAAATATCGGCTGCGCGGCCATAGAGAACCAGAACACACTCATCGTCTTCATCTCCTGTGCGATAGCCAGCACACGAATGTAATAGGGCGATGGTGTACAAAATATTTTGACGACGAACCCGATACAGCCCACCAACCCGAACGCATTCCACAACAATAGTGGTGTCTTCTTCCTTGTGGGATGACGCGATGTCAGATTGTGAGAGACCATGTTTCTGCATGAGCTTTGATGCCATTGCGAGAGCAGATTCAGCTTCGGCTTGGGGCGTGTTCGGATGTTGCGCCAAATTCAACATGGCATTAATGCGGTCGCGCTGGTCGCTCATTGCGGAAACTCTACGTGTGGGGTGTCTAGTGGTTTAGGACGCTTGAAAGGAACGCCCGCGTGCGTTCTTCAACCGGAGCTGAAATGACCTGAGATGGTGGGCCTTGTTCCACGATGACACCAGCGTCCATGAACACAACTCGGTCTGCAACTCCTTTTGCAAAGCCCATTTCGTGGGTAACGACCAACATGGTCATTCCCTCTTGGGCTAGTGATTGCATGACTTGCAAGACTTCGCCTACTAATTCGGGGTCGAGCGCACTAGTTGCTTCATCAAACAAGATGACATCTGGGTTCATGGCAAGCGCGCGAGCAATTGCAACTCGTTGTTGTTGTCCACCTGAAAGTTGTGCTGGATACGCATTGTCTTTTTCAACTAGTCCAACACGGGCAAGTAAACCATGAGCAATTCTTGCTGCTTCATCTGCACTTCGCTTCAATACTTTGCGTTGCGCAACGCAGACATTCTCTAACGCTGTCAAGTGTGGGAATAAATTAAATTGCTGAAACACCATTCCAATGTGAGTTCGTGCTTCATCGATGTCACAATCAATATCTGTTAGTTCACGACCAAGAACCACAACTGTTCCTGCAGTAGGCGTTTCCAGCATGTTGACGCAGCGCAACAGTGTGCTTTTGCCTGAACCAGACGGGCCAATAATGCAGACCACTTCACCACGCTGCACTTGCAAATCAATACCACGCAGCACATGGTTATCACCAAATGATTTGTTGAGGTTGGTGATGTTGACAACGATGTCTGAGTTCATCGGCTGACGGCCTTTTCACGTCGTTCCATCCACGCAACAAGTTGAGTGAGGGGAACTGTCATTGCCAAATACACAAGACCAGCGACGATGAGTGGAGTTGCATTTGCAGTGCTATTCACGCCGTCACGACCAAAACGGGCAAGGTCACGAGTTCCGGCAGTAACGCCAAGAACTGAGATGAGCGATGTGTCCTTAATGAGAAGGACAAATTCATTAGTAAGTGGTGGCACGATGATGCGTAATGCTTGAGGAATGATGATGGTGATCATGGCGCGGGAATATGACATGCCCAATGAACGCGCAGCTTCCATCTGACCTTTTGGTACAGCTTCAATTCCTGCACGAATTGTTTCGGCCATGTATGCACTTGCGACAAGGGCTAACGGAACTGCACCTTGAAGGTAGGGGTTCGGCCAACGCCAACCAGTTGCGATGGGAATACCAAACCCAAGAATTAAAAGAGTGACGAGGAGTGGAATCCCACGGAAGATCTCAATGTATGTTGCTGCAAACCAGCGATATGGGCGAACGGTGCTGAGCCGCATGAGCGCGAATAACAAACCAAAAGAGAGCCCACCCGCAAAGCCCAGAATGGTGAAGATGAGGGTGTTTTTGCCAGCGCTCAGAAGAATGTCTGGGAACTGTTCGACCACAATGTCCCACTTGAACATGGCGCTTTGTAGTCGACCCCAATCAACAACAAGAACCATGACCAACAGGGCGATTACAGAAAGTACATACACGGCTACACGCCGGTATTGCGCCTTCTTGCGCTTGCTGATGGCCATGGCTCTCAGAGGTTGTGATGAATTAACGGATTGTTGTTAGTCGAAGACTTATCCGAAGTACTTCTTGAAGATGTCGTCGTACACGCCATTCGCACGGAATTCTGTGAGGCTGGCGTTGATTGCTGCTACAAGATCGGTGTTTTCTTGTGATGTTGCGAAACCATACTTTTCGGATTCTGTATCAAACTTAATGGATACTGCTGAGGTGCCCATTTTTGTTGCACGGAATGCGTTGATTGGAAAGTCCTGAAGAATTGCGTCTACTTGGTTTGACTCAAGGGCCAAGAACATTGCAGCTGCATCGTCGAATGACTGAATCTTTGCATCAGGTGCGTTGGCCTTTGCGTACTCTTCACCGGTTGTGCCGGTTTGTACTGCAACGGTCTTGCCGCTCAGTGACGCAAGAGTATTCAATGTGTCTTTGTCTGCTGTGCGTACAAGAAGCGACTGGAACGAATCAAAGTAACCATCTGAGAACGCAGCGTTTGCGGCGCGCTCTTCGGTGATTGTCAGTGATGATGCCACTACGTCACATGTGCCAGCTTTTGGTGCCAACCAAATTCCGTCGAATGGCTGAACTGTGACTTCAAGCGA
>CAMDVC010000132.1 GCA_945878785.1 Bifidobacterium breve
AGAAAAAGCAGTGGGTTGGGGTACTAGTTCCAGCCTGTTTTGCGAATGGCGTCGCCATCGGCATCTGTGGCACGTCCGCGCCATTTCACCGCACCGGGAGTAGCGGATAGTCGAGCAATGAGCCCCTGCATTGGAGTGCCATCAACTGTGATGACTGCCTCACGTGCGATGTAATGAGGATCCTTTTCAATATCTTCCATGGAAAGAATTGGACCAGCAGCAGCTTCAATTTCTTGAAAGATTGCAAGTGCTTCTGCTTGAGTACGTTGCGTAAACCACGCTTCCATCGCTGCTTCAATGATTTCGCGATTAGCAATTCGTCCGGCAAATGTTGTGAACCGATCATCACCGTCGAACCCGAGAAGGTGAACAACACGAGCTGCAATGGAATCACTTGACGTTGAGATGCCAACAAACAGTCCATCTGAACAGCGGTACACACCGCGAGGCACTGTGTACGGAAGTAAGGAACCCATGCGTGGTTGCAATTCGCCGCGTGTAAGCCACACGGTCATTAGTGGGCCAAGTATTTGGAACAAACTTTCGAGCAACGACACGTCAACAACTTGTCCCTGTTCAGACCACAGAGCCACCATGGTGGCGAATGCTGCAACGAGACCAGTGACTTCATCGGTTAAGGCAAACGGCGGCAACATAGGGTCACCACCAGGAACACCTGTGATTGATGCAAGACCCGACATTGCTTCGGCGATTGATGCAAAACCTGGACGATTTGCGTACGGGCCGTCTTGCCCGAAACCGCTAACGCGAGTAATGACCAGATTCGCGTTACGCGCATGAAGAATGTCAGGTGCGAAGCCAAGCTTTTCCAAAACGCCCGGGCGAAAGTTTTCAACGAGAACATCTGCGTCATCGATGAGGCGCAAGAACAATTCACGATCTGTGTCGTCCTTTAGGTTCAACGCGATGGTGCGCTTGTTGCGATTCACTAATCGCCACCACAAACCTTCATTATCTACTGGGTCACGCCACCCCATGTTGCGCAAACTGTCTCCACCGTCTGGGCGTTCAATTTTGATTACGTCTGCACCAAAGTCTGCGAGATAGCGCGCGCAGTTCGGCCCCGCAAGAACAGTTGAAAGATCAAGAACTCGCAATCCAGCCAATGCGGATGTGCTGGTTAACGGAGCGGAAGAATCAGGCATCGGTCTTCGAGCGTACCCAATGCGTAGCTCTCGTAGTCAGTACCGAAATCTTCATACAAGTGTCGACAGCGTTCGCTCCATGTCAATGCATCAGGAGAAGAGATGCGGTGCACTACCTGCATGACGCCACCTTCATACACGCGGTACTCAGCCCATGAGCCGGGGAAATCTTTCACGCATCCGATTTCAATGGTGGGAATGCCAGAACGTGGCATGCGACGAACACGATGACGATGCGTGTGGCCAGCTGTGTAGGCAAGAACGCATGCATGACGAACGGCGAGAGCGTCAAGTGCCTCACTGCTGTCTGGGTGAAGACCGAAGTACGTGTCGCTGCGTTTTCCTTCTGTCCACTGTTGGTGATGACCCATGATGATGACGGGAGTTGTGGATGCAGACAACTGATCATTCAGCCATTCGAATTGTGGTGGGTTGATGCGACCTGTTGTCTCTAACGGAATCGTGGTGTCGATAAGGGCAATGGCTACACCTGGCAATTGGATCCATTGGTCACCGGTGAATTCATTTTGACCGCGATATGCATCATGATTTCCACGGGCTACAAACAGCTTGTCTGCGAATGCGCCTTCGTAATGCTCGCGAAATGCAGCGAACTGTTCGTCGGTGCCACCTTCGGTCAGATCGCCCTTGACTAGAACTGCGTTCGGGTTCAATCTTTTGATTTCGGCGATTGCACCAGCGTTCATAGTGATGGGGTAGGGCTGCTCGCCAGGAAGAGAACTGAGAATTGGGCCTAGTGGGTTGTCGTCAATGCGACCACATTCTGTTTCACCAAAGTGCACATCATTAACGGTTGCGATAACGCTGAGCAATTGTCCCTCTGGACGAGGCAATGTCCGAAAATCAATTCCGTGTTCGGTGTATGCAGTATTTGGTTGCAAGTTCTCATGGCGAACAACATGTTGCCCATGGTGAAAGACGGCAAGGTTGTCAGCGACAGTGGTGAGTTCAGTTGCGCTGACAGAAGTCATTATTTGACCCCAGGACGTGCTCTGCGAGACACTGCATCGGTGACCCACCAACGTCCACTGAAACGCCATGCAGAAACGGCGCTGGTGTCTGCTGTTGAAGCAACCACTGGCTGCGGCCACATCATGGTGACTGCAGCCGCGATTGCAGCAGCTTCTTCCTCGGTAGGAATCGGTGTGATTGTGCCGACGTTGACATTCATCGCTTCACCACCACTGAGCGTGCAACACGGTCATGCCATGTTTGGCTTTGTGGGTGACGCAACATCGCAAGGTATCCCAACAGAAAAACAAGGCCAGAGACCCAGCTCATCATGATGCGTTGGAAGGCACGACGTTGCCCAATGAACGAACCGTCATCTTGATCAAGAATGAAGACACCAAGTTTACGACGAAGTGGTGAACCACCTTGGTTGCCCACCCAATATGCCAATACGAAAAATGAGACTACGAATTGAGCTGCTTGTGACAAAGAGGCAGTAGTACCGGTAGTGGACGCAGAGATGATTGAAAAAGGGATGCTGATAAGCGACACCATGATGCCGTCACAGATGTTTGCAACAAAGCGAAGCCAGAAACCTGCTTTGGGTTCAAAGGCGATGTCGCTCATTGAAACCACTTCGGGTGCATTCCAGTCGGGAAACGATGAATCAGACATGATGATCTACAGAGGCATGTTGCCGTGTTTACGGCGTGGAAGCTCTTCGCGCTTGGTTTGCAACATGCGCAAGCCAGCGATGATCTTGATACGAGTGTCTGCTGGGTCAATAACATCATCCACGTAACCACGTTCTGCAGCTGCATACGGGTTTGCGTACTTCTCGGTGTATTCGGCAACAAGTTCTGCGCGTCGAGCAACAGGATCTGCTGCTTGCTGCAATTCCCGCTTGTACACAATTTCCACTGCGCCTTGTGGGCCCATAACGGCAAGCTCTGCTGTTGGCCATGCATATGCAAGGTCTGCACCAATTGACTTTGAGTTCATCACCACGTACGCGCCGCCGTAGGCCTTACGCGTAATGATTTGAATACGAGGCACTGTTGCTTCGCAGAATGCATACAACAACTTCGCACCGTGACGAATGATGCCTTCATGCTCTTGGTTAACACCTGGCAAAAAACCAGGAACGTCAACGAAAGTAAGAAGCGGAATGTTGAACGCATCGCATGTACGAACGAATCGTGCGGCTTTTTCACTTGACTCGATATCAAGAACACCAGCGAATGCCATTGGTTGGTTACCGACAACACCAACGGTCATGCCATCAACGCGAGAGAAACCACACACGATGCTCTTGGCCCAGTGTTCGAAGTATTCAAAGAACTCGCCGTCATCAACAATTTCCTTGATTACTTTCTTCATGTCGTATGGCTGGTTAGACGATGCAGGAAGAATGTCGCGCAACATCGGGCATGAACGATTCGGATCGTCTGATGTCTCAACAGTTGGTGCAGATTC
>CAMDVC010000133.1 GCA_945878785.1 Bifidobacterium breve
CTCAACGGATTCATTGACCCGCCGGAGTGGGGCCGATTCGGGCTGCGCCTTATCTTGCACGGACGTCGTGTGTGTGATGCAAAGAAGCCAAAATGTGGCATTTGTGAGTTCGAAGATATCTGTCCTTCCAGTCTGATGCCGTCAAAGTCAAAGTCAAAGTCAAAGCCGAAGTGACTTCAGTCAAGTAGCGTCTGTGCGATGACAGCCACCATTTGTGCCGAACTGGGCGCAGCAGCAGACGCCGTGAACCGCTACCGAATGAGGGTGGCAGGGCTCATTGAAAACATTGGTGCAAACCATGAAGATCTTGTTAGTGCCATGTATGAAGCAGAACGTGCTTTGTTGTCAGCTGAGCGGTTGCTGATTCGCGCTGAAAAAATTGCCCGCTAGTTCGAGACTTCTTTGACTAAGTTGCCGTTGTGACTACATTCAACCCCCGCGAACAAATTCAGGCGATGAGTGGATATCACTCTGCTCAAGTTGATGTTCCTATTCGTTTGAATACAAATGAGTCGCCGTTTCCTCCGCCTGCTGCTTGGCTTGATGCCGTTGCAGATATTGCACGCTCCATTCAATGGAATCGTTACCCAGATCGAGCAGCAACTGAACTACGTGAAACGATTGCGCAACGACACAACGTTTCTGCTGCAAATGTTTTTGTGGCCAATGGCTCTAATGAAGTTCTTCAAACAATTCTGCTGGCATATGGCGGTGCTGGTCGGTGTGTCGCAACGTTTGAGCCCACGTATCAGATGTATTCCCAGATTGCACGTGTCACCGGGGCCGAGGTTGTGCAAGGGGAGCGCAAAGCTGATCTGACGCTTGATTCACTAGAAATCGAACGTGTGCTCACACGCTGCAAACCGTCTGTGTCGTTCTTGTGTAATCCGAATAATCCGACAGGGCTAATTGAGCCACGAGAAAACCTTGAGGCGATGCTGGCGCATACGACGGGAATTGTCGTTGTTGATGAGGCCTATGCAGAGTTTTCCGAATGGTCTGCCATTGACATGGTGTCTGAAGACAAGCCTCTTGCAGTCACTCGAACATTCTCCAAGACTTTGTCTATGGCTGCATTACGTGTGGGTTACGTGGTGGCGCCGAAACAAATGATTGCTGACCTAGAGATCGCAGTT
Source organism: Bifidobacterium breve (assembly GCA_945878785.1). Taxonomy (GTDB): domain Bacteria; phylum Actinomycetota; class Acidimicrobiia; order Acidimicrobiales; family Ilumatobacteraceae; genus UBA2093. The sequence goes on from CAMDVC010000133.1 coordinate 1,137, forward strand.
CTTCCGTACCATCTGGACTCGTTCAAGCAAGCAGCAACTATCGCTGCGCTTGGTTTTGTATCCGAAATGGAAGAGCGTGTGGACGCCATCAAATCAGAACGCGCTCGCATCTTTGCTGCAATCAGCGACATGGACTGCGATGTCTGGCCGAGTGGCTCAAATTTCATTCTGTTCCGACCACGGTCGACTGCGGCGGCAGCCGTGTGGCAACGAATGGTTGATGCTGGGGTGTTGGTGCGTGACTGCAGTACCTGGCCGCGATTGTCTGGCTGTTTGCGGGTCACCGTGGGCACAGCAGACGAGAACTCAGCCTTCTTGGGCGCACTGTCGACCGCTTTGTCGGCCAATTAGGCAGAAATCACGTAATTGACAGTCCGAGACGGGCGTTGAGCGGCGAGAATAGAGAAATGGCACGTACAGCCCAGGTCACCCGCAGCACAAAAGAGACATCCATTGATGTGTCTATCAATCTTGACGGATCAGGGACCGCGTCTATCGCGACCGGCATCCCGTTCTACGACCACATGCTTGAGCAGTTGGCACGTCACGGAGGGTTTGATCTCACCATTGCGGCCAAGGGCGACCTGCACATTGATACGCATCACACGGTTGAAGATGTAGCGATCTGTGTTGGTGAAGCAATACGTGAAGCGCTCGGCGATAAAGCCGGAGTGCGACGTTTTGCTAGCGGCTTGTACCCACTTGATGAAGCACTCATCGAAGTTTCGCTAGATCTCAGTGGACGCGCTTTCGTTGCATGGAATGTTGAACTGCCCGAGTGTCTGCCGTTGGGAAATCCTGCTTTTGACCCTTCGCTAGCTGAACACGCAGTGTCGTCGCTTGCTAGTGCAGCTGCAATCACTTTGCATGTCAATTTGCGCGCCGGTCGCAATGTGCACCACATAATCGAAGCAACGTTCAAAGGTCTTGCACGCTGTCTGCGCGATGCAGTCCGCATTGAATCGGCGGGAGTGCCCTCTACGAAGGGTGTTCTTTCGTGACATCGCGCCCGCGGGTTGCGGTGCTTGATTACGGAATCGGAAACTTGCGCTCCGCGCAGAAAGCGTTAGAACGTGTCGGTGCCGATGCTGTCCTAACTGCTGATGCCAGTATTGCTGCAGCAGCGGATGCTGTTGTTTTGCCTGGCGTCGGAGCTTTTGGTGCATGTATGAATGCATTGCGTGCTGCCGGTCTTGAATCTGTTGTGCACGATTCCGTGGCTCGTGGGGTGCCATTCATGGGTATTTGTGTCGGTATGCAGATGTTGTTCGATTCAAGCGAAGAAGACGAGACAGCAACTGGGCTTGGCATCATTCCTGGGTCAGTGCAGTGGTTGTCTTCTGATGTACCCCGACCACAGATGCAATGGAATCAACTCAACATCACAAAGAATGATGTTTTGTTTGCCGGACTCGAAGAACGCCCGTGGATGTATTTCGTTCATTCACTGCATGGTGTTCCCACAGAAATCAATGACGTTGCAGCCACAGTTCGTTATGGCGAGACATTAAATGTTGCCTTTCGTCGCAATAATGTCTTCGCAACGCAGTTTCACCCAGAGAAATCTGCAACGGCTGGTTTGCAGTTGCTCAGAAATTTTGTGAAGTCAGTTGTAACGTCATGATTTTGTATCCAGCGATTGATGTCTTTGGTGGCAAAGTAGTTCGCTTGCGCCAGGGCGAGTACGACGACAGCACTGTGTATGGGGTTGACCCTGTTGCTATGGCTTTGTCTTTCGTTGACCAAGGGGCAACGTGGGTGCACATGGTTGATCTAGATGCGGCCCGCAGTGGTGAACCAGTCAATCGTTCTGTTATTGCTTCCGTTGCGCGTGTCATCGCCGGTCGCGCATCATTGCAGGTTGGTGGAGGCGTGCGTACAGAGGCCGACGCAGAAGCTCTTGCGGCCGCTGGTGTCACCCGCGTTGTCATGGGTTCTGCTGCCGTTGCAGACCCGGATCTTGTTCGTCGCGTGTCTGATGTTGTCGCCGTTGCTGTCGGTCTTGATCATCGCAATGGCGTCGCAGCAACCCATGGCTGGACAGAATCATCTGGTGTGCACGTAGATGACTTGCTGAGTCAATTTCCTACGGCTTCAGCATTTGTGATTACAGATATCTCTCGCGATGGCATGTTGACCGGTCCAGATGTTGAAGGGCTTGCACGTGCGGTGTCGCGGACAACAATTCCCGTTGTCGCAAGTGGGGGCGTTGGCTCTTTGGCTCACATTGCAGACTTGACCACAGTCATCGGCCTTAATGGTGTCATTGTTGGTAAAGCCTTGTACGAATCAAAGTTCACCGTGTCTGAGGCATTGGCGGAGTTGTCATGAATCCAGATCTCGTAGCCCGTGTCATCCCATGTCTCGACGTAACAAACGGCCGAGTTGTTAAGGGAATCAATTTT
>CAMDVC010000134.1 GCA_945878785.1 Bifidobacterium breve
ATGAAGCACAGTGCGACGATAGTGAGCATCAGTGCTTCTGAATAGGCCATGCTGAGTACAAAACTGCCCGGAAAGAGAGCTATCAAAATCATTGCTTTTTCTGCTGTTTTGATGTCGAAGAGCCCGCGACATAAGTAGCCGGCAAGGAATACAAAGCATCCACCAAGGATGATGTTGATTGCTAATGCGATGCTGACTGGTCCGCCAGGGATGACAACGTCAAAGTAATGGACCAGTCGGGGATACAACGGGAAAAATGCCGCGCGTGCATCCGATACCAGGTACGTCACATTCGGCATGATGTGATGTGGGTAACCTTCGCGCACAACATCTAGGTACCAGTGACCGTCCCAGCTATCAAGAATTGCCGCTAACGCACTGAATCCGTTTTCTGGTTCAAGATCATTTGTTCGGTCCACGACTGCTTGGGCTGCCACAGCAATGGCCGCGCCCATGATGACGAAAAGACGCGACAAGAGATAGACGAGTCCTGCCTTGCGTAATGCCTTACCCCATGGGTCATTGGCTGGTGGAAACTGAATACGGCGAGAGGAAGAGATAACAGTCATAAAGTCCTAGAAACGGATTTCTCTATTATTGCTTATTGACACCCGATTGTTGTATTTTTCGCCCCTCCCACTTCGGCGTTGGGATCGTGAAAGTGGCACTATTTCGCATGGCTGAAATTGAACTGACATATCCACGTGATGGCATTGCCTTGGTAACAATGAATCGTCCCGACAAGTTGAACGCCATGACGTCGGCGATGGTTGAATCACTTCATGACACCTTTTCTCAAATCGGTCGCTCTCGTGACGTCCGCGTTGCTGTCCTGACAGGCCAAGGCCGTGGATTCTGTGCGGGGCTTGACCTTGGTGGCTACGGCGATGCTCCGGGTTTTGAGTGGACAGGCAGTGTTGAGAAGGGATTTGCTGTACAAAAACACATCGCATCTCTTATTCCAAAAATGAGATCAATTCCACAACCAATCATTGCGGCGGTGAATGGTCCGGCTGCAGGGGGAGGTTTCGCTCTTGTTCTCGGATCCGATCTACGGTTGTGTTCAGAGACAGCTCGATTCAACGCTGCATTTATACGAATTGGGTTGTCGGCGTGCGATATCGGAACCAGTTGGTTGCTTCCTCGGCTCATTGGAGCTGCTCGTGCTCACGAGATTATGTTGACGGGGCGTTTATTCGACTCTGAGGAGGCGCTGCGAATTGGGCTTGTGACTGAAGTGTTGCCGGCAGATGTATTACTCGACGGTGCGTACATTAAGGCTCAGGAAATCATGCTGAACAGTCCGATCGGCGTTGCCCTCACAAAGGAAGGCATGTGGGCGTCTTTAGAAATACCGGGGTTACAGGCAGCCATAGACATGGAGAACCGTCAGCAGATAATGGCCAGTTTCTCAGATGATGCGCGAGAGACTCAACGAGCTAAGCGGGAAGGAAGACCTCCTCAGTATCGAGCATAAGCGCTCTTAACTTTTTGTTTGTTTAATTCACGGAATCGGTGATGTTGCGTCATTGCGACTAGTTTTGACGTGTGAGCGAACGTGAAATCATGTCCTGGGAAATATTTGGTGAAGCGAGCCGGGAGCTAGCTACCAGTGTCGCCGAGGGGGGATACGAGCCAGACATAATCTTGGCAATCGCGCGTGGTGGTTTACTTGCGGCTGGTGCGCTTGGCTATGCGTTGGCCGTAAAGAATCTCTACACAATGAACGTCGAGTTCTATACAGGAGTCGATGAACGTCTTCCTGTCCCAATGATTCTTCCTCCGGTACCAGACCTCGTTGAATTGCGCTTTGCCCGCGTGCTTATTGTTGACGATGTTGCAGATACGGGACACACTCTCAAAATTGTTCAAGACTTCTTCAAGGGTCGTGTGAAGGAAGTACGTTCTGCAGTGTTGTATGAAAAGTCGCACTCAGTTGTTCAGTGTGAATATGTCTGGAAACACACTGATTTGTGGATTAACTTCCCATGGAGCGACAAGGACCCAGTTGTCAAGCGCTCAGGAATTGTGAAAGACGCGTAAGCGTTATCCCATTTCCTTAATAATGGTGAGTGCCGCATTGCGCCCACTAGACCCCCATACTCCAGCACCAGGGAACGTGGCGGCGCCTGTGAGGTATAAGCCTTTAATTGGCGTGTGATATCTCGTGAGTTCAGGCGTGGAACCCATAAAAGCCGCGAGCGGTCCGCCTCCAAAGCTGAGCGCGTGTCCCTTTGGCAAATGAAACTGTGTTTCGTAATCGGCTGGAGTCAGGACTCGCCATTGCTCGATTGATTCCATGAAGCCAGGTTGAACCAAAGCTCCAAACTGTCGCAGCCAGCGTTCTGGCTCTTCACGAGATTCCCATCCATCAACAAATGAGTACGGCGTGTAGAGCGCTTCAAGACTGAAGACACTCTTTCCCGCAGGAGCAATGGTGTCGTCGATATTGGAAGGTGTGTTTGCTAGCAATGCCATCCGCGGCATCGTCTTTCCTTCACGCATTAATTGCGAACCGCGATGTAGCTCCGCTAATGATGGACTAATGATGACAGTAGAACCAGAGGATTGAAGATCGGTGAGTGAGGCTGCAAACCCGTTAAACGACGGTGGCGTATTTGTAATCGCGTCAATCTTTGATTCGTACCCTTCGCCAGGCGTGTGCTTTTTCCAGCGAGACACGAGGGAATTCGCTTTGGCGGGTGGATTCTTCAGCCATTGAACGAACGTCCGTTGTGGGTCGCATGCCGAAACAACAATTCGTGCGGAGACTGTTGCGCCGTCTCCAGTTTGCACGGCACTGACTCGCGATCCTTCGCATATGACGCCAACCACTCGCGTGCTTGTGCGTAGGTAACCGCCTGCAGCCAGAAATGATTGTTTAAGAGCTTCGGTCAGCATTCCACTTCCACCGACAGGTCGGCCAAGCGTTCCAACATGTCGAAGTGCATACGAGATTGCGCCAAGTCCAGTTCCGGGCGTTTCTGGGGAGAGCCCCCACACAACCGGACCTTCCACCATCGCAGGGCCTATAACTGCTTCGTCATCAAAAAACTGTCGCATGACATCGGCTGCTGACATGCGGCTCATGCGAAGCATGGAAGCAACACCGCGGCCGCCTCTGCGAATAACAGTAGAAAGAAGTGATCCTCGGGTTGGAGGGTTCGCTGCGGCTTCGAGAATTAAGCGTGCGACAGGAATGGCAGTGTGGGCGAATTGTCTGTACCCATCAACTGATCCGGGGTGCGCGACTGCGAGTTCGTCAAGTGTTCGGTCAACGTTGTGCCATAGTGGCCAGAATTTCTCAGTTGTCCAGTCTCCATTAATTTGTGGTGGCTCGACATCGATGTACTGAAGTCCGTGAGAAGACAAATTAAGTTCTTCGGCTATCGGGGTGGTTCGAAACGTCAGGTGATCGCAGTTACATATGTTGACAGTCGCCCCGCCGTATTGCTCACTGGCGGCGGTGCCCCCGACATCTGATCGGGCCTCGATGAGCAACGTGGATAGTCCGTGTCGCGCAAGGTATGCAGCAGTTAC
>CAMDVC010000135.1 GCA_945878785.1 Bifidobacterium breve
GAACTTATTGATCTCGGATCATGGAATGCAGCCAAAGATGTCGGCAAGCTTCGCTCTGAAGGCAAAGAATACGAGTTTGTTGACGGCGACGTCACCGAGTTCCGCTTTAACGTATAGGTAGCGACACGGAGGTCACCATGAGTGCACCAGAAGAACTCGAGCCCATCTGGCTTGTCAGCAAAGGCAATGTATTAGCAGCTGGCGTTCGTACCGTGACTCGTGCTCAACGCCGTCGTGGCCTAACGGGCATTGCCGTTCTTGAACAACCACTTGTGCTTCAACCTTGCAATTGGGTGCACACGATCGGCATGAAAGCAACAATTGATGTTGCCTACGTTGCTTCGAACAACATCGTGATACAGACTGCAACTATGAAACCGTGGCGAGTTGGTCCTCGTATTCCTGCAACAGCACTGATTATTGAGGCTGCCGCTGGTTCATTTGAACGATGGAACCTGCATGCTGGTGATGAAGTCGAGGTACGCCATGTCGAAAGATGACATTGTCACCTCAGCAATTCACGCAGGCCTGTGGTTGGTTGCAACACCAATCGGAAACCTTGAAGACTTGTCGCCTCGCGGAGCAGCCGTGTTGCGCGCAGCAACAATTATCTGTTGTGAAGACACCCGCCATAGTGGCTCGCTTCTCAAACGCATTGGTGCGTCACCGGAACGACTGATAGTTGCAAACGAACACACCGAACACGATGCAATCGAATCTGTGTTGTCATACCTATCAACCGGTGCAGTAGTTGCGTTGATCTCCGACGCTGGCACTCCAGCCATTAGCGACCCAGGCGAACGCCTTGTTAGGGCAACAATTAATGCCGGGTACACCGTGCATTCAACCCCAGGGCCAGCTGCCTTTGTTATGGCTATATCTATGAGCGGATTACCAACAGCACGCATTGCCTTCGACGGCTTTCTGCCACGCAGTGGAAGTGAGCGTCGCGAACGACTGACAGAAGTTGCTCGGGAACGACGCACTACCGTTCTGTATGAGGCGCCTCACCGCCTAGAGAAAACTTTGGTTGACTTGGCAGACGTATGCGGCGATGATCGCTCGGTGGTCCTTGCTCGTGAACTCACCAAACTTCATGAAGACATGTGGCGCGGCACGCTTGGTGATGCAGTTATTCATTCGCGTACAGTTGAACCCCGCGGCGAATACGCATTAGTAATTGCACCAGTTACAGCAGAATCAATTGACGTTACAGATGACGACATTCGTACTGAATTGGCTTCGCGAACATCTGCTGGCATCTCTAAACGCAGTGCCATTGATGAAGTCACTGCAGCTCTTGGCATATCACGTAAGCGTGTCTACGCAATTTCGGTGGCATTATGAGCACTCCTGAAAAGACAGCTGCGTTCTTCGACCTTGATCGCACCCTTATTGCGGGTTCCTCCGCATTTGTATTCGCACGTGCTGCGTACGATGCAGACCTCATTCGACCACGCGAATTCATTGGTGATGCAATCGGAGCAGTGAAGTTCCGTCTATTTGGCTCTAGCGATAACTCAAGTACCAGCGTGCGCGATCGAATCTTGTCTGCAGCTGGCGGTGCTAAACAAACTGATTTATTGGCACTTAACGAAATAGTTCTGCCTGAACTTCTTGGTCTTATTCGACCAGAGGCGCGCGCATTACTTGAACAGCACCATGCCGCTGGCCGCGAAACATGGATTGTTTCAGCATCTCCTGTTGAAATTGTTGAACCACTCGCCATTGCGCTGGAGATGACCGGCGGCATTGGCACACGCGGTGAAGTTGATAACGGTGTCTACACAGGTCGCCTTGCTGGCCCATTCTGTTACGGGCCAGGTAAAGCAGAAGCAATTGCAGCCATTGCGGCTGAGCGCAACATCAACCTTGCTGATTCGTGGTCGTATTCAGATTCCATGAGCGACGTGCCGATGATGGAAATAGTTGGAAATGCAGTTGCTGTTAACCCAGATGCACAATTGTCTGCACTTGCTCATTCACGCGGATGGCCAATAGTTGTGTTTGCTCAACGATCAAAGATGTTGGCGCGACGAACAACAACAATCACTGCTGCTCTTATCGGTATGGCAATTTCGTACTCGCTAGGCGCACGCAGCAGCAGACGTTCTTAATCTGCACTCATCGGTGACAAAGCCAATTGACGGCTCATTGCAACAACGTTGCCAGCAGAGTCCCACATCACGCCATCTTCTTCCCAGTAACCGCCTTGCGTAAGAGCACTGGTGAACTCACAAACAATTGGTCCTGGCACAGGCACTCCACGCACATGCACAGTGAATTCAATGGTGGGTACCCAGCCCTTCATACCGAACAAGTTGAAGGTAACGGGTGGGAATGCATCAGCGGCCAACAGCAATGACAACGTGTCAACAGGTCGACCATCTTTGAATGCGAAGTATCCGCGAACACGTGCAATTCCAGAGGGTTCATTTGTTGCAAAGCTCACATCATCCGGGTGAAGACGCATATCAAGGCGTGAGCCAAGGCCCGGTTTCATATCGGGGCTTGCTGGACGAGTAGGACAATCCTCAAACGCCACCATCTCTGGGCGAACCAATGTGTTCGACTGTGCGCCGTTCGATGCATCAACATCGCCAAAGGTTCCGATTGAACGAACAACATCACGACCATCTCGAGACATTGAAGCAACAACTGTTGACAGCCGCTTGCCTGCTTTCACCACTTCGCAGGTTGTTGTTGCAGGACCTTCGGGTGCTGGCGACAAATAATGCATCGAAATAGATATGGGATGAGCACGACCGCTCTCTGCACGCATAGCGTTGCCTACCAATGCCAACAGGTATCCGCCATTTGCATTGCCATTGATATCCCACCGATCTTCAACTGGTGTGTCGTACACACCATAGCCAAGTGGGGTGGGGTGTGTGGCGTGGTCGAACTCAAAAGACATTTGTACGAGGTTACGAAGTAATTGCCGTAATAAACGAACCGACGACAAGAAGCGTGGTGGCGTAGCCTGACTAGGTGGCCAAGTACTACCTCACCACTCCGATCTATTACGTCAACGCGCAACCACATCTTGGTCACGCGTATACGACCATTGTCGCTGACGCATTAGCAAGGTGGCATCGCCTTCTGGGTGACGATGTTCATTTCCTCACCGGCACAGATGAGCACGGCCTCAAGATTCAACAAGCTGCAGAGGCGGCTGGCACTTCCCCACAGGAATTCACAGATTCCATTGCGCCGCTATTTCAACAGGCGTGGGAACGACTGAACATCTCAAATGATGACTTCATTCGCACTACCGAAACGCGACACAAAGTCGGTGTACAAAAGCTGCTGCAGGCTTGTTTTGATGCTGGAGATATTGAACTCGACAAATACAGCGGTTTGTACTGCGTTCCCTGTGAGGCGTATTACACAGAAGACGACCTTGATGGGGAAAACTGCCCCATTCACAAGCGACCAGTGCAACACGTAGAAGAAGAGAACTACTTCTTTCGCTTGTCTCGCTTTGAACAACGCCT
>CAMDVC010000136.1 GCA_945878785.1 Bifidobacterium breve
GCAGCATCTCGCGTGCTGCTTCTTCAATACAACGCAAGACATGAGTCATTGACTCTTCTGCACCAAATTTTTTGGTCAAATTTGTGACGCGTAGATCTGCATACAAAGACGTGTCCATTGCTTCATCTATGTCGCCAACAATTGCAGCAACACTTGTTTTCGCTTCGCGTGCGTAATCACACACGCTTCCGACAACTTTTCCGTCGAAGCTTGTGTCGTCAAGTAAGCCTTCGCCGGTGATTATTAGATCAGTGTTCTGAATCGCTTCATCGAAATCGACTTCTTCAGCAACAATGTCGAAGCCAGGCATCAATGTTGCGCCTAACGCGGCAAGTGCACCCGCAAGGCCTCCTGCCGCGCCGGAACCTGGCAACTCTGCAACATTGATTCCGTAGTCCGATTCATATATTTGTGCAAGGCGTTCCAATCGACCAGTCAGAAGATTCACTTGCGACTGCGTTGCGCCCTTTTGTGGGGCAAAAACATTCGCCGCATCGGTGAACAATGTGTCAACGTCGCATGCCACGAGAAAGTCGACCGCGAGTAGTCGTGCCGGCGTGCTGATTGCGCGCAATGCTCCGTACCCGCCATCAGTTGTTGCTGATCCACCAAGACACACAATAATTTTCTTCGCACCTTCGTTAAGAGCGATGTCAATGAGTTGTCCTGTGCCAGTTGTCGACGCGGCTACGGCATCGTTCTGCGATGCTCCACCAACAAGTGTGAGTCCTGATGCGCGCGCCATCTCGATCACCGCGATGCCACGGTGAAGTCGCCATTGGGCTTGCACAGGATGACCAAGTGGCCCGGCAACAGTGGTGACACGGTTCGCGCCGCCCAACACCTCAAGCGTCCCTTCTCCACCATCTGCCATGGGTATTTCCACGCAATCAATATTGAGGTTCCAACACGCATGCCCGATGGCTGCGCACACCTGGGCTGCCGATGCAGTTCCTTTGAACTTGTCGGAAGCTGCAAGTACGCGCATGTGAATACCTTACGGTGCGCATAAGGTTGCGCCATGAATGAATTGACAAACCTCGATGCAGTCGACCAAGCCGCACTGGTTGCGAGCGGGAAAGTTTCTGCGCGCGAACTTATTGATGCGGCAATTGCTCAGGCCGAGGCGGTCAATGGCGACATCAATGCAATTATTCATCCGCGGTTTGAGCGTGCACAGAAAGAAGCTGATGCAGGGTTGCCAGTTGGGCCATTCACTGGCGTGCCACTTGTCTTGAAAGATTTGGGTGCGCCGCTTGCGGGCGAACCACATCATATGGGCACTCGGTTTTTGAAGAATGAGAATTACATTGCTTCGCGCAGCAGTTACCTAACGCAGCGTTTCTTGCGCGCAGGGTTCGTAGTGATTGGTCGCACCAATACGCCGGAGTTCGGCAACACAATTACAACAGAACCGTTGTCATATGGGCCCACACGCAACCCGTGGAATCTTGAACACTCAACTGGTGGTTCAAGTGGTGGTTCAGCAGCAAGTGTCGCGGCACACATCGTGTCTGTGGGACACGCCAATGATGGCGGTGGTTCAATTCGTGTGCCTGCAAGCGAGTGCGGTCTTGTCGGACTAAAGCCGTCACGTGGCCGCGTAAGTAAAGGGCCTGATCTTGGTGAAACCTGGATGGGTGCAACCATTGATGGATGCGTGACTCGTACTGTGCGCGATACAGCCGCCGTTCTTGATGTGATCTGCGGGTATGAATCGGGCGACCCCTACACGGCACCACCGTTTGCACGGCCATTGTCGCAAGAAGTTGGCGTGGACCCTGGCCGGTTACGCATTGGCATTCTTGATCATCCGTTGTTCGAATTTCAATTGGATGATGCAGAGTCGCGGGTTTCAGTCGCACGTGTTGCAGAACAATTATCAGCGTTAGGTCATGATGTTTTAGTGGCGTGGCCTGAACATTTGAATGACGAATCAAGTGCGGGAAAATTCACCGCAATAGTTGCCGCATGGACCCACAGAGATGTTTCGACATTTGAGGCGATTCTTGGCCGCACTATTGGTGAAGGTGATTTAGAGACAGACAACATTCGTATGCGCGAGATGGGTCGCGCGGTCACAGGGGAAATGTATTTAGCAAATATGGAATGGTTGCATGCATGGTGCAGGCGAGTGGTGCAGTGGTGGGAACCAACTGATGGTTCGAAAGGGTTCGATGTTCTCGTGACGCCAACGATTGCTGGCCCACCGCCACGCATCGGTCATCTCAGTGGCGAAAACGGCGGACATAACTTGCGCGAGATCTTGGCATATACGTCACAGTTCAACTTGACGGGTCAACCGGCGATCAGTCTTCCGTTGCATTGGTCATCAACTGGTCTTCCAATGGGTGTGCACTTTGTTGGTGCACCATTTCGCGAAGATGTGTTGGTGCGTCTCGCATCACAATTGGAAATCGCAATGCCGTGGCGCGACAAGGTTGCTCCATTGGTGGCGAATTCCTAGTCGTTCGGTAGGGTTTAACTATGGCTGTGACCGTTCGAATCCCCACCAATATGCGCCCTATTTCAGGTGGCGCATCCACCGTTTCTGTCGAAGGAGCCACTTTGCGCGATGTGCTTGTGGCCCTCAATGAAGCTCATGACGGTTTTAACGACCGTCTGTTTGATGCAACAGGGGACCTACACAAGTTTGTCAATGTCTTCGTGTCTGATGACGATGTCCGTTATTTACAAGGGTTAGATACTCCTGTAAATAACGGAGACACAGTCTCAATTATCCCAGCTGTAGCCGGCGGTCTTTAGATCTGATTGTCACCAGAGCCGAGGTACATCAGCTCTGTTGATAAATCAAAGAATCTTGGTTGGAATCACTATTTGTGGTGATCCATGTTGATTGCTTGGGCTGCTACTCCAGTTTGTTTCTTCGCAGTTCCTGTGTAGCAACCAATTACATATGGGAATGATTCGGTGATGTAGTAGCGGTACGAACCGTCAGTCTGTTTTTGACCGTTGCATTCATCGAGAGTTCCGGTTCCTCCGGTGTATGTGTATGCCTTGAAGGAATATGACTTCGGATTACCGGTTTTTTCGTATCCGCTCTTCAACGTGTACGAAGGGTTTGAATAGATGGGGAAGCCATCGAGTGCGTAGCCAATGATTGTTTCCTCAAGTGAGCAAGCGGCAATTGCGAAAACTTGGTGGTTGTGATAGTCCGCGTTGTAGCCAGTGTGTCCGCCACAAGTGTCAAGAAGTTTGTTGTACACAGGGTCACCGTATGCCTCGACTGTCGGTGTTGGTCCTTCAAGGGGTCCGTAAATCGGCAGACCAGTCACAGTGAATGCGACCGCTGACATTTTGGTTTCAATTGAAGTTTGTGTTGACGCGATCGTTGGTTTTGTGGAGATTGTCCACGAGAAATTCTGTGATTTCAAACCAGCTGGAGTTATTTTGACAAACGGGTAGGTGATTATTCCGTTGGATGCCACTGTCAT
>CAMDVC010000137.1 GCA_945878785.1 Bifidobacterium breve
GGACCATGGTCGGTACGCCTGGAAACGGGCTGGACGATTCAGGCACTTGGCTCTGCCGCCCAATGCTGGATTGACCGCGAATCCCCCGGGACAGCCCGCCTCGAGACCCCTGAACCGCCGCTTGCGGCCCATCAGCGCTACCAGTTGCACCCTGCTATCGACTTCGAGTCTTCTGCCTTTGATCGTTTGCTTACACTCGATCCTGATGACGCAGCCACAATTACTTCCCTCTTGTCGCTCGTTCATGATGCGCTCACCCCGTACCGCTAGTTCTTTTTGTAACAATTCGAGCCGTCGATGATTACGACGTACGCCCTGTCACTTGCCACGCGTGACTGCGGTAATTCACAACGCATGGCACTCATTGACGTGGTTGATGATTGGCTCGTTGCGAACTACCCAATTGATTCATACGGCCCTGGCACAACAGTGCGTACGCGGCACTCATCTGATGACCCAGTCTTTCGTCTCACTATTACCGAAAGTGCCCCCGGCAGTACGCATGTAGAAACTCTGACTATCAGTGTCGTGCTGTTGGAAGATGTACTGACATTTGATGTGCGTATTGTGTCAACTCCCAGCACCGCCAAGGTTGTGCCGTACACCCCACCAACACTGAAGCCACGTGTTGTGCAATTAGTTCGAACAGCGTTGCGCGTGGTGCCGTCAGAAGATGCAAACAGATACATCACCGATGCAGCCACCTTGGTCGACACAGAATTAGGAGGCCAAGAAATCGCAGCGTTTATTCTTGCGCCCGGTCGTCGACTTCCCGCGATTGTTGAAATCATCGACTATGAACGAGGTACTCAACCTCTCGTTGCAATTGGTGCGGGCCCACTTGTCGGATTAGCTCATGTATTTCAAATAGCAAATGCTAGGGCACTCAAGGGATTCACAGAATTAGCTGGTTACTCACTCGTTGGTCCTGGTTGCATCATTGTTCAGTGGGCAGGAAAAACTGAACCAGACATCACACGCCGACGGGAATTACCCGCAGCATACGAAGTACGTGAACAGCAGCGAATCATTCAGCTGGTTATTGATACAGCAGCTCGGTCTGTCGCTGCACCACGTGTACCGCCCCCACCGCGACGCGACTTCGACATTATTGATCTTCCAGTTCGTGAACTACCAGAAGAAGAAACAGAGAGTGAAGAGCAAGCCCTGCACATTGAACAACTTGAAGCTTCGATTGATGAACTTGAAGCTGCACTTGCGGATGCGGACCGATTGCTATCGGAACTACGCACACAATTGGAACGCAAGGGTGGCCAAGTGGATGAATTGATTCTTCGCAATGTTTCACTTGAAACGCAAGCGGGAAATACAGCTCAGGTTCGGGCTGTGCCGTCAATGACCGAAGCGCTACGTCTTGCCCGATTGCATTGCCCATTCCTTGTGTTTCACGACAGGGCAATCGAATCGGGCGAAGGTCTTGAAGGGCCAGAGCCAGGCAGCGTGTTACAAGACTTAGTACGACTGAATGCAGTGGCGCGCGCATGGATGTCAGGTGAAATCACCGGCACCAGTATCAAATTGGCATGCCGCCAAATGGGGCTCGACTTCGTGCCAGCCATTTCAGTAACAGCACGCCAGAAATATGAAGAGGATTACTTCATTGACTGGCGAGGCCGCACTGTTCGTGCAGAAGCGCACCTACGCCGTGGCCGCAAAACTCATTTAGTCCGTATCTATCTTTACTTTGATGACGAAACCCAGCAGGTTGTCGTTGCCTATATCGGTAGACATTTGCGAGATAAGGGCAGTGCTTCGTAGGTAATACGCATATCCTGTATCCGCATGACACGCCGCTTATTTCTCCGTGTTTTTGGTGGCCTCGTTGCGGTGTTCTTGTTAGTCGTTGCTTTTTCCATCACACAATATGTTCGTGCTCACCCAAGGGATCCGTTGCAACAAAACGTTGCATCGTGGGCACGTGAAAACAAAATGGGAGCCATTGTCGACAAGCTTGAAGAATGGCTTCACAATGACCCGCCAGCAGTTGCACCAGCAGATTCGCTCACTCTTGCAATTACGCCTGATACTGACGCACCGACACAAACTTCGACAACAGTGACCGCTTCGCCAAGCAATTCATCTACAACGACTTCTGTTCCTGACATCATTACGCCGCTACAAATTCGTCCCACTGTGGCAACAAGCTCGTGCCCTATCGACAACACCGCTGCCACAGTTGTTACCTCCACAACGACATCATCATCATCGACAACGACAACATCATCAACAACGACAACGACAACAGTTCCTGTTCCTGAAACAACCACGTCAACTTCGACAACAACTATTCCGTCCAAGCCAGATGACATACCGTCACAACTTCTTCCTGCACTGCCCAGTGAAGGCACATGGCAAGCCATCATGCGTGTACGCACAAAACCACTTGTGTATGCCACTTCAATTCGACCACTGTGGTGCTTTGGTTCCGTTGTTGCCACAATGGCAACCTTCGACCCAACCCGTGTGCACACCGCGATGTTTAATGGCACAGAGATGCCAGGTGGCAAAGGCTGGAAGAACAGTTCAAAAATTCGCGGTACGGCATTGCGATCATTGATCGCCAGTTTTAATGGTGGATTCCGATTTGAGCATCAACCAGGCGGCTATGTCACCGAAGGTAAAACTGTGCGCAAGATGCGCGAAGGGTACGCCACGCTTGCAATTTCTCAAGATGGAACAAGCACAGTTGGCGTATGGGGAGACACAATTACCAAAGAAGGTTCTTGGGCGTCGTTGCGGCAAAACTTGCCACCACTCGTACATAACGGAAAATCTGTCTATGCCAACTACCCCAAAGTTGATTGGGGTAATGATTTCGGTAACAAGGTCTACAACTTTCGTTCGGCAATTTGCCTTCGTACAGACGGCCTCATGATGTTTGTGGCAGTTGGCAAAGTAAACATTGGCATGTTGGCAGACACGCTTGTTGTACTCGGCTGTAAGACCGGTATGGAACTAGACATCAATGGTCAGTGGCCGTATTTTGCTGTGTACAGCGACTTCGGCAAGGCAACTCGTTGGGGTAAAATCATTGACAATCGAATGGGTGACCCGAATCGTCACCTCAATGGTTCCACAAAGGATTTTTTCGCGCTTTTTGACCCTGACACATTGCCCGCAGGTGCTGTCAAGTAGCCATTCGGTAATTGAATACAGTGTGAAGTAACCACAAAGGACAACTCACATGATTGACGATGACAATTCCGAACAAGAAATTGATCAAGGCGCCGGACTAGGCACTGTCGCAGCAATCGTTGGCGCTCTCATCATTGTTGCGCTCATTGCTGCTAACACCACACGCATCGATATCAACTTTGTGGTGTACAAAGCTCATAGCGTTCCTTTGTGGTGGTACACCGTCATAATCGTTGGACTCACAATCATCACTGACCGCGTG
>CAMDVC010000138.1 GCA_945878785.1 Bifidobacterium breve
CGAGTTGCTTGGCAAGCAGCCACATCAGCCCACATAACGGTTCGTTCGTCAGCCACGCACGCAACCACTAAAGGCATGAGTTTGTCTCCGCCAAAACGCTGCACTGCGGCGGATAACGCCAACATGTACGTCGTTATACCAATGTCACCAGTGCGAAGGCGCCACATGACGTGCGCCATCACAGCTTCCATTTCTACGCGACCCATGGTCTTGAGAAATCCGGCAGAAACAACAATTGTTCCGGCCTCCCCTGGCATACCCACTGCAAGTGCTACGGGGTATTCAATACCAACTACACGCAATGCCGGCCGCGCATCGCCGCCGACAACGCACAGTCCATCAATGACGTTAAAGAGACGAGCATGTTCATATTCGGATGCAGGCAAGCCACCGACCATCTTCAGAACGACATCAGCAGCAGTCCGATACACATTCCACATAAAGCCACCCGAAATGACTGCACCTACTACCGCAACGGGGATAGGAAATCCAACGAGAAAACCAACTATCAGAAAAATGATTGTGACAAAAAGTGCGAACCCCAAGGGAATTGCAAGCAGTCGACGTGCTTGTAATTGACTTGAGTCCTCGATGGGAATCCATTGACGTTGATTCATATGTCCTTTCACAGAGTTGACGATTGTCAACTCTTATCGCCCGCCACCAAGATGTGATCGCCGCAAAAAACGATCTTCGAACCGCTTCAGCATACGGGGCACCTTGATGGTGGTGATGTTTGTCGCTTCCATGTGCAATGCACGTTCATACATCTCGATATATCGATCAGCGAGAGCATCCATTGAAAAGAGCTGGGCATGTTCACGCCCATTAACCGTCAGGCGCGTAGCTAAACGCGAATCAGTAAGCACCCGAGCAAGTGCTGATGCCAGGCTCGCAACATTGCCCGTTTCCACAAGCAAAGCTGTCTCGTCGTCAGTTGCCACATTGCGATACCCATCAAGGTTGCTCGCCACCACTGGCGTACCAGCCGCCATGGCCTCAAGCAGCACCACACCAAACGATTCACCATGTAACGATGGAGCACAAAACACCGATGCACGACCCATGCGGCTGATCTTTTCTTCATCAGAAATGCGACCCAACCACTCAATACGCGAGTCTGAAGCGAATCGCGTTTTTAGTTCAGCAGTCTGTGGTCCATCTGATGCAATCCACAAACGCACATCAGGCGGCAGCTTCGCGAGCGCTTCGAGCAAGTTAATGAGACCTTTACGTTCTTCATGTCGGCCAATGAAGAAAATTGCGTTCTCACGCGCAGACGTCGACGGCGTTGCATAGTCGTTGAGTTCAATTCCGTTAAACAACACTTCGTACTCGCCACCGATGTAGCGCTGGGCTAACTCAACAGCATCTTTCGATACCGCGACTCGAATATCGATGCGCGATGCCACCCATTTCAATTGACGCGAGAATGTGCGATACGCAGCCGACTCACCTGCTGAATGAAAAGTAGCGACAACTGGCGCCATTTTCACCAGGAGTGCTGTTAACGACGGACCAGGCACCAACGGCTCGTGAACATGCACAACGTCGAAAGCCTCGTCATTCAATGCACGAATGGTGCGCAATGCCGCAGACGCATCGGGGGCAAGGGGCGCAATAGAACCATTCACTGCCGTGGGAAGACTGTTACCAAGGGGGGTAACGAACGCATCAGGAGGCGGTCCGTCGCACGGGCCTAGAACCCGCACCTCGTGTCCTTTCGCGCGCAAACTGCGAGCCAGGCCAAGAACTTGCTGCTGAACGCCGCCAGGAACCGTGAGGCTGTACGGGCTCACTATTCCAATTCTCAACATGCAGGCTAGGTTACGGGAATGCTTAAGGTAGATGCTTCTTTCCGTCCCGCCCTCTCTATTGTGGCCTCGCCCACCAAGAGACGAGCCATTCTTGAACTCGCAGTCGAGGCCGAGAACAAGGGGATCTCGGGGCTTGCCTGCCCCAGTCTTGGCGGAACCATGGGTCTATGCGTTTCCCTTGCTCATGAAACCTCGCGCATCAATTACTGGACATCGATTCAACCGATTTATTACAGCCACCCTGTTGAGATGGCAAACACCGCCTCACATATCAACGAAATGTCAGACGGTCGATTTCGCCTCGGACTTGGCGTCAGCCACGGACCAGTAACAGAGCGTCTCGGTGTTGAAACCGGCAAGCCACTCGCAGACACAGCGTCATATGTTGCGGCAATGCGTGCTAACGAACGATTCGGTGGACAATTGCCTCCGATTTATCTCGCAACACTTCGCAACAAAATGTTGCAATTAGCCACCGACATCTCCGAGGGTGCTATTTGGGCGAATGCATCGCTGAGCCACATGTCTCAACAGCTTTCAGAAATACCGAACGCAGTACGAGATGATTTCTTCTTGGCGAACATGATTCCAACAGTGATTGACGACGACGTAGAGGCGGCTCGTGCTGTGAACCGCCGCACTCTCACCGGATACGTGTCGCTTCCGAACTACCGCAACTATTGGCGTGCTGCTGGGTACGCGGAAGAAATGGATGCAATTGAAGCCGCAATCGAAGCAGGCAACAAAGATACTCTCCCGTCGCTCATGAGCGACAAGTGGCTAGACGACAACACAATTAGCGGGTCTGCATCTCACGTACGTGCCCGTTTTGAGGAATGGGCCCATGCTGGCGTCACCCCAATCGCAGTTATGTCATCAACTACCGGTGGTCAAGTAAAGGCCATCAACCAGTTATTCGACGTTTACAACTGACTCAGTAATTCCGTGACGTGACCTTTGATCTCGTCACGAATTCGCCGCACATCTTCTAGCGGTTTTCCCTTTGGATCATCGAGTGGCCAGTCCACATATCGTTTTCCGGGAATGTATGGGCACGTATCGCCACAACCCATCGTGACCACAACATCTACGGCGTTCAACAAATCATCGTTGTACTTCTGTGGCACATACGTCGAAATATCAATTCCCACTTCGTTCATTACATCTACTGCAATTGGGTTAACGGAATCTGCCGGCTCTGAACCACCTGACAAAATCAGTACGTCACCACCAGATAATTCTCGGGCAAACCCTGCAGCCATTTGTGAACGACCAGCGTTGTGAATGCACAGAAATAAAATTCCACTCATGAATTGACTCCGTTATCAGCCCACAATGTTTTGATAATCAAAAGCCCAATCACTCCACCCAAGATTTGCATGACAGCAAACATCGGCATTGACTCTGGCGCAATACCTGCAAAAGAATCAGAGAACATTCGACCAATCCCGACTGCTGGATTAGCAACACTGGTGGATGAGGTAAACCAATACGCCCCAGTGATCCATGCTGCAACAAGCACTGCAACGTTGGCGCCAGCTCTTTTTCCACCCCAGATGACCAACAACAAACCCACTGT
>CAMDVC010000139.1 GCA_945878785.1 Bifidobacterium breve
ACCCGATGCCAAAGAGGCCTCCACCGCCAAAGACGCCTGCAAGTGGAGGGACTGGAACGGTAGCCACTGCCACAGTATTGCCGATGGGGTTGTACCGTAAGCGCCATGGAGGCACGTATTCTCACTTGGAACCTGTGGTGGCAATTCGGCCCGTGGCGCGATCGCCAAGAGGCAATCCTCACAACATTGCGTAACGAGAACGCTGACATTGTTTTTTTGCAAGAAGTGTGGGCCCAAGAAGGCGGCCTTGACCAGGTGCAATGGCTTGCCGATGAACTCAACATGCATGTCGCTCGCACGGAAGGCCCTTGGTACGACAACGGCGTCAGTTTGGGAAATGCGATTCTGTCGCGGTGGCCCATTGTGTCGTGGGAAGTGCATCGTCTTCCCGACGTAACGGGTGCGCCTAGTTATCGCAGAGCCGTCGTTGCACAACTTGAGACTCCGTATGGCCGATGGTGGACGGTGTGTACGCACCTTGATCACAAATTTGATCGATCAGCAACACGCATTGCACAATGTGAAGCACTCAGCGGAATCGTTGATCAACTTCGCAATGATCCTGAAGTCGATGTTCCAGTACTTATGGCAGGAGATTTCAACTCCGTTCCTGACTCTGATGAAATTCGTATGTTGACTGGCCGTAGCGCACCTGCAGTACCAGGGCTTGTCTTTACAGATCTATGGGAAATCGCCGGCGAAGGCGAAGGCTTTACGTGGCGTCGCGATAATCCGTACATTGGCGATTCAACATGGCCGAATCGTCGACTCGATTATATCTTCGTGTCATGGCCACGTCCTCGGCCTATTGGTAACCCGTCGCGAATTTGGTTGGCAGGTCTTGACACCGTTGGTGGCATTCAGCCAAGTGATCACGCTGCAGTCGTTGCTGATATTCGCATGATTGCGGAATAGCGTTCGGTTTTTCCTACAACGAAAGCGCGCGACCCGAACACAAGTGTTCGGAAAATCGAACACTTTTTTGAAAATGGGCGGCGGATTACGTATGAGTTTCCGAACAGCCTTGCTTCATGCACATATAGGGGCATGAGATTTCCGCATGTCAGTGATGACAACCCCTTCAAAGTTCTGAGCCCTGGTGTTGAGAGCGATGTCTTGTGCATTTTGGGGCGTAGCCCCAGGGAGCACTCGGCTTCTAACTTTGCCGATCTCACCGATCGTTCTCGTAGTCAGGTTCATATGGTGCTGCAACGATTAGTACAGACCGAACTAGTGCTTAGGTGTGTGCTGGAAAACTGGAGTGGCTACAGGCTGAATCCGCAGCACCCATTAACTGAACATGTGAAGGCAATTGCACGACTACACATTGAGTTAGTCACCAAGAGCACTGAAGGCGCTTGATGCCATTGATAAACGAACTCTGCAAGTAGGCAGGTTCGCCTTCTGCGCGCAGGGTCGGTATGCGTCGTGCGATTTCATTGAACATCACAGATACTTCTCGACGCGCAAGGTTTGCACCCAAGCAGAAGTGTGGGCCACCAGCACCAAAGCCAATTTGAGCAGGTGCGATTTCGCGAGTGACATTGAATTCGTGTGGGTTGACAAATGTGCGTTCATCACGGTTTCCAGACGAATAGAACATCACAACCTTCTCGCCTTCAAGAATCTTTTGACCGTTGATTTCGGTGTCTTGCAGAGCTGTACGACGAAAATGAATAACCGGGGTTGATACACGAACGATTTCTTCTACCGCGGTGCGATTGTGTGTATCAAAGTCGTTGAACCAAATCTTCTTTTGGTCTGGATTGTCGGTGAGCAACTTCATGCCGTGACTGATTGCATTGCGGGTTGTTTCATTCCCAGCCACAACAAGCAAAATAAAGAATGATCCAAACTCTTGAGCGGTGAGTTTTTGGCCATCCACTTCAGCAGCCATCATGACGCTCGTGATGTCATCGCGGGGGTTTGCCCTACGATCTTCACCAAGCGCTTGTGCATACGCAAAGATTTCCATACCAACAGTGATGAGGTCTTCGTATGACGAAACGAAATCTGGGTCACCAACGCCAAGGATGATATTGGTCCAACGGAAAATTTCTGATTCGTCAGATTCGGGAACGCCCATCATGTCGCAAATGATTTGCAGTGGCATAGGTGCTGCTACTTGCTCTACGAAGTCACACGTACGCTCGGAAAATTCCGACAGCAAGTGGTCAACAACTTTGGCTGCACGAATCTTGACTTGGTCTTCAACACGAGTGATTTCGCGAGGTCCAAAACCCTTGGCCACAATGCTGCGGAGGCGGAAATGTTTTGGATCGTCCATGGCGATCATGGATCCGAAGAATTCGTTCAGTTCGATAGGCAAGTCGCCAATGTTCGAGCCTTGGCCACTGCAGAACAGCGATGCGTTGCGGCTGACATGCCAGATGTCGTCGTGGCGGGTCAGTGCTCGGTAGCCACGACCGGGAGGGAACGGAGAATCTTCCATGACGTATTCATCAAAAAACTGAAAGGGCGCCTCGTCGCGCAATGTCTTGAACGCTCCTTCACGCCAATCACGGGGCATAGTCCAGAACTCTGGTGCGGAAAGGTTGATATCGGCAAGTGGCACAACAGGTAAATCCATAATTGCTGACCGTAACAGGCGGAAATAGCCTGTGCTCAGTTCGAGGACTGATTTTGGCGCAAGTTTGACTACTCTCGTGGGGTCGGTTCGATACGCGGACCACAAACAAAGGAAGTCCCCATGCCTGAAGCAGTTATTGTCGCCACAGCCCGCAGCCCTATTGGCCGCGCAAACAAGGGTTCGCTCAAGGACATGCGTCCTGATGATCTTGCAGCCCAAATTGTGCGTGCATTGATGGCCAAGGTTCCTCAGGTGAAGGGTTCCGATGTTGAAGACCTCATGATGGGAATTGGTCAGCCTGCAGGAGAAGGTGGATTTAACATTGGTCGTATGGTCGCGATTCTTGCTGGCCTTGATGATGTTCCTGGAGTAACCGTCAACCGTTACTGCTCATCTTCATTGCAGACAATTCGTATGGCTGCTCATGCCATTCGCGCCGGAGAGGGCGATTGTTTCATCGCTGCTGGTGTTGAGACAGTGAGCCGTTACGCATCAGGTGCCAGCGATTCAGCACCAAACGCAATCTTCAAAGACCCGTCAGTGCGCACACGTTCGCGCGCAGAGGGTGGAGCCGCAATATGGACACCGCCAACTGGTTTGCCAGACGCATACATCGCAATGGGTCAGACCGCAGAGAATGTTGTTCAAGTTGAAGGCGTCAGCCGCGAAGATATGGACCACTTCGGTGTTCGTTCACACAACTTGGCTGTTGCTCACCAGGAAAATGGTTTCTTCGAGCGCGAGATCACACCGATCACGCTTCCAGACGGCACTGTTGTCTCAAA
>CAMDVC010000140.1 GCA_945878785.1 Bifidobacterium breve
GGCAACTCAGCCAATGGAATGCGTTGTGTCATGCAATAGACAGTATCTGAGGGTTTATATAGTCACTACACCGACATATAGTAATCCCAACACACGAGGGGGCCGCCGTGACAATCAGTTTGGATCATGAATGGGAATCACTGTTGCCAAATGGTGACACTCATCCGTATCGCACTGGAGCATGGCGTCCACAAACACGCGAATGGACCGCGCGTGACATGGATGTTGAAGGCGAAATTCCTTCTGATTTAAACGGCGTGTACTTACGGAACACGGAAAACCCACTAGTACCCAATGCCGACCGTTATCACCCATTTGATGGTGACGGAATGATTCACTCCATTTCGTTTCGTGAAGGTCACGCCGAATATCGCAATCGCATGGTGCGCACTGAAGGCTTAGCAACTGATCTTGCAGCTGGCGGACCGCAATGGTCTGGATTAGCTGAATCTCCGTTAACTGCGGTACGAACAGACGGTTGGGGCGCTCGCACGCGCATGAAAGACGCCAGCAGCACAGACATTGTGGTGCACAGCGGCGTTGCGCTCTCAAGTTTTTACCAGTGTGGCGATTTGTACCAACTCGACCCAGTGACATTGGAAGACAAAGGCCGTGCATCGTGGAGCGGGGCGTTTCCTGAAGCTGGTGTGTCTGCACACACCAAGGTTGATGAAAAGACTGGCGAATTGTTGTTCTTTAATTACCAAACCACATACCCGTATATGCATTACGGCGTTGTGTCTCGAGAAGGAGTGCTAACGCACTACACACCAGTGCCGTTGCCTGGACCACGTTTGCCACACGACATGTGCTTCACCGCAAACTATTCAATCTTGAATGACTGCCCGTTGTTTTGGAAAGAAGATCTTATTGAACGTGGCGTCTATGCAACGAAATTTCACAAAGATATGCCGACACGACTTGGTGTGATCCCGCGTCATGGAACAGAAAAAGACATCAAGTGGTTTGATTGCGAAGCAACGTATGTATTGCATTGGATTAATGCATATGAAGAAGGCGACGAAGTCATCGTGGATGGCTATTTCCAGTTTGACCCCTCGCCCACCATGGGACCAGACGCAACCATTGATCAACGCATGTTTCGTTTTCTTGATTTGTATGCAATGCAGTCAAAGCCATACCGCTGGCGTTTGAATATGAAGACCGGTGCAGTACGTGAAGGATTGTTGTCCGACACGATCACCGAATTCGGCATGATCAACCCGCAGATTGTTGGCAAGAAATACGACTACGTGTATTCCGTTGTGCCGACCGAGGGTTGGTTCACATTCGAAGGCCTCATCAAGCACAATGTGACAACTGGTGAAGAGGAAACCTTCCATCTGCCATCTGGCGTGTACGCAAGCGAAAGCGTGTTTGCCCCACGACCCAACTCACGTAGCGAAGACGACGGCTATCTCATTACTTTCACCATGGATGTGGTGAAAGATGTGAGCCACTGCGAAATCTTTGATGCACTGCGCCTCAGCGACGGCCCGGTGGCCCGTATTCGGCTGCCAGAGCGCATCTGTAGCGGCACCCACGCCTTTTGGGCCGACGCTGCAACCCTTACACCGCAAGGATAAGCCACGCCCCTGGGGCCATACCCCTAATTATGACTGAGTTAGTCGGGTTTTAGATAGCCTGCCTTCATGCAGTTTCCTGTGAACCTCAACCTTCACGGCCGACCCGTACTTGTGGTGGGCGGCGGTCGCATTGCATTGCGCAAAGTGGAACAACTTCTGATGGCTGACGCTGAAGTAACGGTGCTGTCGCCCATGTTCGTCGACGAGTTTACTTCCCTTCCAGTGACTTTGGTGCAGCGCGAATACGAAAGCGGCGATATCGACGCGTTTCGTTTGGTGATTACCGCTACCGGCAACATGCCGGTTAACCAGCAAATTTTCGATGAGTGTGAAGCCAAAGGTATTTGGATCAACTCAGCTGACGACCCAGACCGTTGTGCCTTTACCTTGCCGGCAGCTTTGCGTCGCGGTGATCTGATGGTCACCGTGTCTACTGGTGGTGCAAGCCCCGCTCTTGCATCGTGGTTGCGTTCCCACCTTGAACTCTCGATTGTCCCTGAGTTTGAAGAAGTGGTGTCACGTCTTGCTATTGAGAGAGCACGTATTCATGCTGAAGGTGAATCAACCGAAAATGTGCAGTGGCAACCAATCATTGCGGGTGTAATGGCAGACCTTGGTATGGCATGCCCGGTAGTTCGCGAAGTGGAAACAGCGCAATGACCGTTCACCTTGTTGGCGCAGGTCCGGGAGACCCAGATCTTCTCACTGTGAAGGCCGTGCGGCTGATTGGTGAAGCGGACGTGATTGTTCACGACTACTTGTCGAACGATTCGATTCTTGAGTTAGCTAAACCTGGCACCGAATTTATTGACGTGGGCAAAAAGCCTGGCAACCCCACGCCGCAAGAATTGATTAATGCTTTACTGGTTCACCTTGGCGCACAAGGAAAGAACGTTGTGCGGTTAAAGGGCGGCGACCCGTTCGTATTTGGTCGCGGTGGCGAAGAAGCGCAAGCCCTGATGGAAGCACGCATTCCGTTCACTGTGGTGCCTGGCATAACTTCTGCCATCGGAGTACCTGCTGCTGCAGGTATTCCGGTAACGCACCGCAATGTGTCACCTGCATTCACAGTTGTTACAGGCCATCGTGAAAACGGTGGTTCAACAAACATCGCGTGGGAAGCACTTGCACAAGTCGGCGGCACAATCGTTGTACTGATGGGCGTGTCAGAACGGGCACTCATTGCTGAACGGCTGATGGCTGGCGGATTATTGGCCACCACTCCTGTTGCTGCGATTCGTTGGGGCACGCGCGCAGAACAAGTTGTGGTACGCACCACCTTGGGCGAGCTGGGAACTACTGCTTTGAAGGCACCAAGCACCATTGTTATTGGTGCAGTTGCTGCCTATGAATTCTTGGATTCCACAGTAACTGAACAGTTAGTGGCAGGTATTTGACATGCGACGCTCGATTGATGTTGTACAAATTGATGCCACCGATCTTCCCGACGGTCTAGAGGACACGACGCCCATCATGTGGACCGTTGCTGTGAGCGACGACTACGACGATGAAACACCACGCGTGGTGTTGACTGTTGAACCACTTGGCGCCAACGGTGAAGGTTTGGTTGCACATCTTGCACCAGATAACGCACGCAGATTACGAAAAGCACTAGCAGATGCCCTCCGTGAGGTGGGCGAGAAGGAATAGCCATGACAATTGCAGAAGCCCCTATCCCACGCGATCTTGATGCAGAACAACTGCGTGACATCGAACGATTCGAGATCGCCATTGATCAGTTTTTGAAAGGCGAGATTTCAGACGACGTCTTTCGTGTGATGCG
>CAMDVC010000141.1 GCA_945878785.1 Bifidobacterium breve
AAGGAAATTCGTGCCGTCCTCTGGGATTTCGGAGGGGTCATCCTTTCCAGCCCTTTTGAGGCCTTTAATCGCTATGAAACGGTAACTGGACTGCCGTTGGACCACATTCGGAGAGTGAACTCCACCAATCCGGACGGGAATGCCTGGGCCCTTCTTGAGCGCAATGACATCTCACCCCTTGAGTTCGACGACCTTTTTGCCTCGGAAAGTGAAGCTCTTGGCCACCGGATTCCAGGTGCCGACGTGCTTGCCCTGCTGTCTGGGGAAGTGCGCCCCGCCATGGTGGCTGCCCTTGACCGTGTTATCGCCTCTGGGTTCCGCACGGCGTGTCTGACTAACAATGTGGTGTCGACAGCCCTCGACCCCTCACCCCGACAAATTGAAGTCGCCGCAATCATGAAGAAGTTTGATCATGTGGTCGAAAGCAGCAAAGTTGGTTGCAGAAAACCTGAACCACGTTTCTACGAAATTGCTTGTGAACTAGTCGGCGTCACACCTGATGAATGTGTATTTCTCGACGATTTAGGCGTCAACCTAAAACCAGCTGCCGCAATGGGAATGCGCACCATCAAAGTTGGAGACCCAACTGTTGCACTTCAGGAACTATCAGACCACTTGGGTCTTCAGTTTTAGAAACCCGAGAATGTATCGTCCATGAGGTCGACATGTTCTTGGTCATGAATGGCTTTTGAACCGGTCGCAGGGCTACCCGAAGCCACACGAGCTGTATGACGCAAGTCGTATCCGCGTTCTTTCACGCGCCAGATGCGATGTTCAACGAATTGCCATGCACCCATGTTCTCTGGCTCTTCTTGTAACCAGACAATCTCTTTTGCATTTGGATAATTGGCAATCGCTTCATTGATTTGATCAATTGGGAATGGATACAACTGCTCAACACGAACGACTGCTACCGGAGCGACGCGCTTATCGCGTTCTGACATGGCATCCCATGCCACTTTTCCACTGCACAGCACAACCCGCTTCACTGAGGACTTATCGCGAACGAACGGATCATCGAGTACTTCCTGGAATGATCCCGAGGTGACGTCCTCGAGACGCGAGCGACTTTCTTTCATGCGCAGTGGCTGCTTCGGTGTGAACATAATGAGCGGCTTGCGAATATCCCGGTGTAGTTGGCGACGTAACACGTGGAAGAACTGAGCCGCTGTTGTTGCGTTGACAACTTGAATGTTGTCTTCCGCACAAGATTGCAAGAACCGTTCTACGCGTGCACTGGAGTGCTCTGGGCCTTGGCCTTCAAAACCATGTGGCAACAACAGCACCAAACCGTTTTGTTGCTTCCATTTATCTTCAGCTGCTACCAAATACTGATCGAGCACAATTTGCGCACCATTGATGAAGTCACCGAATTGTGCTTCCCACATGGTGAGTGTGTTGCGGTTTGTATGTGCATAGCCGTATTCGAAACCAAGTGCTGCGTACTCAGAAAGAAGCGAGTCGTAGACCCAAAACTTTCCTGTTGCTCCCGGCAATTGCTGCAACGGTATGAAGTCAGTTTCATTTTCATAATCAACCAATGCAGCGTGACGATGCGCGAAAGTTCCACGACGAGAATCCTCGCCCATTAAACGGACGTCAAAACCTTCCAGGAGCAACGAACCAATGGCAAGTGCTTCACCAATTGCCCATTCGAAGTCACCATCTTTTTCATACGCAGCTTCGCGTGCTGCGAACTGGCGAACAAGCTTCGGATGCGGCGTGAAGTCATCTGGATAATTTGTCAACTGACTAAAGATTCGATCGAATGTTGCTTTGTCGATTGCAGTATTTACGTGAGGCAATACACCAACTGGCTCTGGCGGTTTTGCAGCCTTCACCTTTTCGGGCGCATGTGACCGAGTGTCATCAAGTGCGATCTGCAACTTGCTCTGGTAATCCTGAAGTACCTGTTCAGCAACTTCGAGGCTGATGTCGCCACGCTTGACCAATTGCTCGATGTACATCTTGCGAACACTGCGCTTTTCAGCAATGGCCTTGTACATCAATGGCTGCGTGTAACTAGGGTCGTCACCTTCGTTATGGCCATGCAAGCGATAACACAGCATGTCAATAACGACATCCTTGTGGAACCGTTGGCGGTATTCGAACGCTAGACGCGCAACACGCACGCACGCCTCTGGGTCGTCACCGTTCACGTGGAAAATTGGTGCTTGAACTGTCTTTGCAACATCTGTTGCGTACAACGATGAACGCGCATACTTCGGTGCTGTGGTGTAACCAATTTGGTTGTTAACAACCAAGTGAATGGTGCCGCCGACGCGGTAACCAGAAATATCACTCATGGCGAGACCTTCAGCAACAATGCCTTGTCCTGCAAACGCTGCATCACCATGCATCAGAAGTGGCAGAACACTGAAGGCAAACGGAGGTTCGATCTTGTCTTGTTGCGCACGCACCATTCCGAGAACAACACCATTGACGGTTTCCAAGTGGCTTGGGTTTGCGGCTAATTCAATGTCGATTTCATTTCCATCAGCTGACGTGTATGTGCCTTGGGCTCCAAGGTGGTACTTAACGTCTCCGCTTCCCTGTACTGAGTCAGAACTGATGTGGCCTTCAAATTCTTTGAAGATCTGCTCGTAGTTTTTGCCCATCACGTTTGCAAGAACATTCAGTCGACCACGATGCGGCATACCAATGACAACGCCATCGAGATTCTGGTCAGCTGCTGCTGAAACAATCTCATCAATGATCGGAATCATTGATTCAGATCCTTCAAGGCCAAATCTCTTTGTACCGACATATTTTGTAGCGAGGAATTTTTCAAATGCTTCAGCAGCATTCAAACGCTCGAGAATGCGCAGCTTCTCATCAAGCGTTGGCGTAAAGGTGGCACCTTCTACTTTTGATTGAATCCAACGCTGTTCATCAGTGTTCTGAATATGCATGTACTCAATACCAATGGTGCGGCAATACGCATCACGTAAAACTCCGAGCAATTCGTCGAGAGTCATCTTGTGACTTCCCGCTACCCCGCCTGTCAGGAATTCACGTTCAAGGTCCCAGATGGTGAGCCCGTACGTAGCTAGGTCTAGTTCGCGAGGCAAGCGAGGTGCCTTCCAATGCAGCGGATCAATGTCGGCGATGAGGTGACCACGGACGCGATGAACACGTACAAGCGTGCTTACCTGCATCTGCTTTTCCATCATGGTTTCTTCGCGATTCATTGGCGATGCGTCAGATGACCACTCAACTGGCTGGTACGGAATATCAAGACTGCGGAAGATGTCGTTGTAGAAGCCATGGCTACCTAACAACAATTCATGAACTCGCTTCAAGAACAATCCGCTCTCGGCACCCTGAATGATGCGGTGGTCGTACGTACTTGTAAC
>CAMDVC010000142.1 GCA_945878785.1 Bifidobacterium breve
GTTGCAGACACCATCTCCACGTGGGGAATCGAAGGCGGCTATTTCGCAGATCAGGAAGAAGCAGAAGCATTCCGTGCAGAGCTGAAGTTTATTCTGGTAACACAGCGCGCAGCGTTCAACAGCCCCGTGTGGTTCAACATTGGCGTTAAGGGCGTCCCACAACAGGCAAGCGCATGCTTCATCCTTGCTGTCGAAGACAAGATGTCAGCGATCCTCAACTGGTACCGCGAAGAAGGAACAATCTTCAAGGGTGGTTCTGGTTCTGGAATCAACTTGTCGAAGATTCGTTCAAGTGCAGAACACCTTGAAGGTGGTGGCACAGCGTCTGGCCCAGTGTCATTCATGCGCGGCGCCGATGCATCTGCCGGAACAATCAAGTCAGGTGGCAAGACTCGTCGTGCCGCAAAGATGGTTATCTTGAATGCTGATCACCCAGACGTTGAAGAATTCATTTGGTGCAAAGTGAAGGAAGAGCGTAAGGCTCGTGTTCTTCGTGACGCTGGTTTCGACATGGACCTTGACGGTGCAGATTCATTCAGTGTTCAGTACCAAAACGCAAACAACTCAGTACGTGTTACTGACGAGTTCATGCACGCAGTGAAAGAGGACCGCGACTGGAACTTCAATGCAGTTACAGACGGCACTCCAATTCGTACAATCCGTGCACGTGATCTGTGGCGCCAAATTGCAGAGGCATCATGGGAATGTGCAGACCCTGGTCTTCAATTCGACACCACCATCAACAAGTGGCACACGGCAACTGCGACTGGTCGTATCAACGGCTCAAACCCATGTTCTGAATACATGCACATCGACAACTCAGCATGCAACTTGTCATCGTTGAACTTGTTGAAGTTCCTTGATGACAATGACCGCTTCGACGTTGAGGCATACCGCCACGCAATCGAAGTTATGTTCACCGCGCAGGAAATCCTTGTCGGCCGCGCTGACTACCCAACAGAAATGATTGGCGAAAATAGCCGTAAGTTCCGTCAGCTTGGTCTTGGTTATGCAAACCTCGGCGCATTGCTTATGGCTCTGGGTATGGCATACGACTCCGATGGCGGTCGTGCATGGGCAGCAGCTCTTACATCGCTCATGACCGGTCATGCGTATGCAACAAGTGCTCGTACGGCTAGCCGTATGGGGCCATTCTCTGGCTTTGCTGAGAACGAAAAGTACATGCTGAACGTTTTGCACATGCATCGTGATGCTCATGGTGAAATCTTGAACATGTCAGATGTACAAGAGGATCTTTTGTACGCAGGTATGGAGTCTTGGGCAGCTGCTGTTCGCGATGGCGAAGAGTACGGCGTTCGTAACTCACAAGCCACAGTGCTTGCACCAACCGGAACAATCGGCCTCATGATGGACTGCGACACCACTGGTGTTGAGCCAGACCTTGGTCTTGTGAAGTTCAAGAAGATGGTTGGCGGTGGCTCAATGAGCATTGTGAACCAAACCATTCCTCGTGCACTTCGTCGCTTGGGTTACAACACCCAGCAAGTAGACGACATCGTTGCTTACATCGATGTGAACAAGTCAATCTTGGGTGCTCCGCATATCGAATCAAACCACCTCAGCGTGTTTGCGTGCTCTATGGGTGATAACACCATCCATTACGAAGGCCACGTGCGCATGATGGGTGCTGTGCAGCCATTCTTGTCTGGTGCAATTTCAAAGACCGTCAACATGCCTGAAGAGGCAACAGTTGAAGACATCGAAAAGTTGCACATGTTGTCATGGGAATTGGGCATCAAGGCAGTAGCTATCTACCGCGACAACTGCAAGGTGGGCCAGCCACTCAGCACCGCAAAGAAAGATGATGACTCAACTGATGCTGAAAAGGCAGATGCAGCCACCACCGTTATTGAACGCGTTGTAGAAAAGATTGTTACTCAGCCAGTACGTCAGAAGTTGCCACGTTCACGTCGTGGTCGCACATTCGAGTTCCGTGTTGCTGACTGTAAGGGTTTTGCAAACATCGGTGAATATGACGATGGTCGCCCTGGCGAACTGTTCCTCACAGTGTCAAAGCAGGGCTCAACCTTGTCAGGCATCATGGACGCGTTTGCTAAGTCCATCTCGTATGGCCTTCAGTACGGCGTTCCAATGCGTGCCTTTGTTGAAGCATTCACAAACATGCGCTTCGAGCCAGCAGGTATGACAGATGATCCAGACATTCGTATGGCTTCATCAATCATGGACTACTTGTTCCGTCGCTTGGCACTTGAATACATGACATACGACGAGCGTGCCGAACTTGGCATCTTCAGCCGTGATGAGCGCATTCAGCCAACACTTCCTGGTGTTGAAGAATCAGTAATCGAAACCACCAATGGCACTGAAATTCCAACTGATCCGAAGTCGGCTCCGTCAGTTTCAGAATTGGTGACACAAATCGAGATGGGCATCGCTCCAATAGCGCCACTGTCTGATCTTTCAAATCCAAACGGAATTGCCCGTCATAGTGATGCCCCAATGTGCATGATGTGTGGCGTACAGATGCAGCGCGCCGGTTCATGCCACGCGTGCCCATCATGTGGTTCCACCAGCGGTTGTAGCTGATTAAATGTGACACGATGGGTTCTCCCGAAAGAAGAGACCCATCGTGACTCGCAGCTTTGATACTTCAGATAAAAACGTCGTAACCACCCTCGGTGGCCAACGCGTGCACAAGTGGCATGCAGCCCAGAGCGATGTTGTACGAGCCGACTTCTATGAAGTGCGCTCTGGTGTGTGGTGCTTGGTAGGAAATGGTCTTTCAAACCAAACGTTCATAGAAGCGCCAGAGGGAATCATTGCGGTTGATACTGGTGAGTCGATTGAGGAGATGCGCGAAGCACTGCGTCGACTGCGTGAATTCACGTCAGCGCCAATTGCTGCTGTTATCTATACGCACTTTCATTACGTAGAGGGCACGAAGGCAATTCTTGACGAAGGAAACCATGCGTCGCCGTTGCCAATTTATGGTCATGAGAAACTTGCGTTCAACAAGGCGCGCACATTGGGTGAGATTTCGCCGGCGTACGGACGTGGGTTAGTCGAACAGTTTGCAATAGTGCTGCCTTTGGAAGGTCCGGATGTACTAGTCAATGTTGGCCTTGGTCTGTTCTATAAGAACCCCGTTCATTCACCGTTTACTCCTGGCCATATTCCTGTCACAGAAGTACTACGCGACAAGGGCTCGATCACGGTTGCTGGCTTGCCGGTGCAATACCTGCATTCTCCTAGTGACTCGGATGATTCGATCAACTTCTATTTCCCATCCATTGGTACGTGCGTTCATAACTCTGTGTGGCCAGT
>CAMDVC010000143.1 GCA_945878785.1 Bifidobacterium breve
ATTCGCTCTGTTGAGACTGACGTCACTGTGATGCCGTCTTCAAGGTTTCCGCTTCCGCGCATTACCCCTTCAACCCACGCAGGTGTGATGTCTTTTTCAGACGCAAGTAATCCGAGCCCAGATGTGATGAGATCAACGATTGCCATGAGAATTCCCCTTATTTGTTGTTCCCCAGGAACAACAGAAGAAAACACTAGTTCTCTTTACGGTGGACGCAAAGTAGACGGGCGTAGCCTTACTTATATGTCAGAACTGCGCATCGGCGTTATTGGTACTGGAATGATGGGGTGCGAACACCTGCGCAATCTCATGGGCATCGAGAATGTCGCCGTAACTGCAATTAGTGACCCCCACGAAGAACAACATGGGTGGGCCCGCAACACCTTGGGCGACATGACATCCGGGGTGGCTGAATTCACGGATCATCGAGACCTTCTCAGTAGTGGTCTTGTGGATGCGGTTCTTGTTGCTGCACCCAACTTCACTCACAAGTCATTGTTAGACGACATTTTTCAGACCAACATTCCGGTTCTTGTTGAAAAACCGATGTGTACCACTGTTGAGGATTGTGTTTCGGTGGTGAAAGCCCAATCGCAACGCTCGGCGATTACATGGGTGGGCCTTGAGTACCGGTACATGGCACCAATTGCCAGACTTCTTCGTGAACTACGTTCAGGAATCATCGGCAATATGAAGATGATGTCGATTCGTGAACATCGTTTTCCGTTTCTTGTCAAGGTTGACAACTGGAATCGCTTCTCAGCGAATACGGGCGGCACATTGGTGGAGAAGTGCTGTCATTTTTTTGACCTGATGAATGTTGCTGTGGGTTCACAACCTGTGCGCGTGATTGCTAGCGGTGGTCAAGACGTGAATCATCTCGATGAGGTGTACGACGGAAAGCGCAGTGACATTCTTGATAACGCATATGTGATTGTTGAATACGCAAACGGCGTTCGCACCATGCTCGACCTATCAATGTTTGCTGAAGGTGGCCAGCATGAACAAGAGATCACGGTGGTGGGGGATAAAGGAAAGCTTGAAGCATTTATCCCTGGGAATGGAAAAATATTTTTTGGTGAACGTTCGTCTCGATCAGTGCGAGAGATTGAAGTGCCGACAGACCCTGACATAGCGCACATGGGTTTTCACTTTGGTGCCAGTTTTATTGAATGTAAGCGTTTTGTTGATGCAGTGTTGAATAACACGCAACCAGAAGTCACGGTTGTTGACGGTCTGTGGTCTGTTGTTATAGGTGCGGCCGCACATAAATCAATTGATGAACAACGTCCTGTACTGATTTCAGAATACGGACTCTGACATGGACGATTTCGTACTAACAGCTCATCTCGCATCTGCTTGCATCATGGTGGGAGTCATTTGGTTTGTGCAGTTAGTGCATTATCCATTGCTTGCAGTGGTGCCGGTCGAAAGTGCGAAGCAAGTTGCCGAAAAACATCAGAAGTGGACAGGGATTGTTGTAGGTCCACCAATGGCTGTTGAAGGAGTGTCGACACTGATTTTGTGGGCCAATACCCCGTCCGGAGTGTGGTGGTGGCTGACATGGGCAAACGGCGCGTGTTTGGCCGTTGCACTGTTGTGCACCATCTTTCTTTCAGTGCCACGTCATGCGCGCATGGTCGAGGCGCCTGATGCTCAGGTGGGCAAAGAACTCGTACAAACAAACTGGCCGCGCACAATTGCGTGGACCATGTGCGGTTTCCTCGCGGCAGTTATGCTTTTACAAGGAATGTAGATAATGAGTAAGTTTTTTAGTTCGCTATTGGACACCGCAATTGTTCCAGGATTTTCTCGCATAGGTTTTCTTGTGCGTTCTCGCATTAACCACTGGGATCAGGTATCTAGCTACGACCTCACTGACAAAGTGGTAGTCATCACAGGGCCAACATCCGGACTTGGGAAAGAATGTGTGCGCATTCTTGCACCCACTGGCGCACAGTTAGTTCTTGTCGCACGAAACAAAGATAAGTGCGATGACGTCATTTCGTCTGTACGCACTATCTGCACGGGGCCAGAGCCAGTGTGTGTTGTTGCAGAGATGGGGGACTTGCCCTCAGTCGGCAAAGCAGCCAGAGAGATTGCAACTCGCTTCCCACAGGTGTTTGCGCTTGTTCACAATGCCGGCGCGCTTCTCAATACTCGCGAGGTATCGCCTCAAGGTATTGAACAAACAGTTTCTTCTCATGTTCTGGGCCCACATCTTTTGACAACGGTTCTTCTTCCCAACTTGATAGCTACCCAAGGTCGTGTTGTCACTGTTTCTTCAGGCGGTATGTATTCAGCAGAACTTCCGAACATTGATGGGAAACGCACATTAGAAATGCGTACCGATATCTACAACGGTTCCAAGCAGTACGCGATAGCAAAGCGTGCGCAAGTAACACTTAATGAAATCTGGGCCACCAAAGAGCGCTCTGTTCATTTTGATTCGATGCATCCCGGCTGGGCAGATACTCCTGGCGTGCAGGAATCAATTCCAGCATTCCAACGGATCACTAAACCAATTTTGCGCTCTCCAGAACAGGGTGCTGACACGATCGCGTGGCTGGCGGCAGTGCATCCAATTCCGGGTCCTAGTGGTTCCTTCTGGTCAGATCGTGAAGTGCGCAGCATTCACAAACTTCCAACGACACGACGCAGCGATACCGCTGAGGCTCGGATAAATTTGTGGAACTGGTGCAATCAGGCGATTGCACCGTACGTATCGGAATAGTTCAGCGAGCGCCTAGATACAACGGTTAGTTGTGGTGCCAATTCCATCAATTGTGGAAACCAAAACATCGCCAGGCTTCAAGAACACTGCAGGCTTGCGAGAAACGCCAACACCGCCTGGAGTACCAGTGAAGATCACATCACCTGGAAGTAGTTCAACAATTCCAGATACGTATTCAACGATGTCGCCAACATTGAACACAAGGTCATCCGTCAATGTGTTTTGTACTTCTTCACCATTCAGTGTGCAGGTCATATGCATCGCATCACGATTCGGAACATCGGCTGCGTCAACAAGCCATGGGCCAAAGGGTCCGAAGTTCTTCTTGCTCTTACCAAGATCAAAGTGAGGTGGCTGAGCTGCAAATTGCAAAGCACGGTCTGAAATGTCTTGTCCGACGCTGATTCCGGCAATGTGATTCCAGGCGTCAGCTTTAGCAATGTTGCGACCACCACTACTGATGACAACTACAAGTTCGACTTCCCAGTCGACCATCGGGGCATCAATTGGAATATCGGCATTCGGACCTGCGATGCACGACGTGAACTTTGTAAA
>CAMDVC010000144.1 GCA_945878785.1 Bifidobacterium breve
GGAAACCCAGCTGCCGATGCTGAAATTGTGGAAGGCAATCGAATGGGAAGTTTGAATTCCACTGCAAGTTCGAGGTACACGTCAAAAAATTCGGGTCGCAAAGTGATGGATGTGAGGTGAGGCGCAAGGTGAGAGACATCAATTCCCCATGCCAACGCGCGTTCAATTTGGGCGCGACACTCGCGCAGTACTTCGGTTGAATCGGCGTGTTCCCACAAGTCATCAACTGAACGAGGAAAGCCACCTTCGCCTGACAATAACGACGGTGCATGAGTGAGTGGACCCCACCGGTACAACGGGTGTTCGGCATTGAGTGTTAGGTGAACGCCGATATCTTCGCCGTTGTATTGATCTGCTGCGTAACGGGCCCACGGTGCAGGAACCATGATGGATGCGCATGTTGCAACACCATTGCGAATGGCTTGGTATACGCCTTCGGTTGCTCCATGACATGACCCAAGATCGTCACACGAGATGATGACGAGCCGAGCATCGTCGCTGTAGCCCAAGCGTGAGGCAAGTGAGCGGCTATTTGGCATAGAGAAACCCTACCCCCGACAATGTGCCCATAACCCGAGATTCGCCTGCTCTGCTGAATATGAAGCAGCAGCAAAATCAGTTTCGAATGCGGTATTTGGCGCAATGGAAAGTGGCACGCCCCATCCGCCTGCAAGCAATTCTTGGTTCACAAACAGGTCGTCTGCTGTTCGGTAGATGTACGCCAACAGCCGTTTGTATTTATCGCGTGCTTCCACATCGCGCATGATGTACACGTCGGTGCCGGGTGGCAATAGTGCTGTTGTGTGCGCAGATGCTTCTGGTCCCCAACATTCAACAGGCTTAGTGGGGTGTTTAGTTTCAGGAGTATCAACTCCGATGAGTCGAATCTTTTCTGTGGTGTTGCCGAAACGAACAGCAACGGTGTCGCCGTCGGTGACATGTGTGATGACGCCATGAACACGACCGTCAGGCGTGACAGTGGCTTGTTTTTGGGTACAGCCGAATAAGAGTGACGAAAAGAGTAGAGCCGTGATGGCTGCATGATTGCGCGCCATGCGCGCTCCTTTTTTTAGAGACGCTCGATGAGCGTGCCGGTTCCGAGGCCACCGCCACAGCACATTGAAACGATTGCGTAGCGACCACCGGTGCGCTCGAGTTCGTTCAGTGCCTTGGTGACAAGAAAGGCGCCTGTTGCGCCGAGTGGGTGACCAAGAGCAATTGCACCACCGTTAGGGTTCGTGCGCTCTGGATCTGCTCCAACTTCTTTGGCCCAAGCGAGAACGACAGACGCAAAAGCCTCATTGATTTCAAACACGTCAATGTCTGAGATCTTCAAGTTGTTG
The DNA here is from genome assembly GCA_945878785.1 of Bifidobacterium breve. Classification (GTDB taxonomy): domain Bacteria; phylum Actinomycetota; class Acidimicrobiia; order Acidimicrobiales; family Ilumatobacteraceae; genus UBA2093. The sequence goes on from CAMDVC010000144.1 coordinate 1,344, forward strand.
CGCTGAAGGAGACGCTGGGTTGCATCAATTGGTCCTGTCAACATGAGTACCGGATCAACCCCAACTAGGCAAGAGTCAACGATGCGAGCACGTGCCGTGAGTCCGAGTTGGTTGGCTTTGTCTTCTGTCATCATGAGAACGGCTGCTGCACCATCAGAAATCTGTGAGGAGTTTCCAGCTGTATGGACGCCGTCTGGGCGGCCGACTGGCTTCAATGTGCCGAGCTTTTCAAGAGTGGTCTCACGAAGGCCTTCGTCGCGTGAAACACGACGCGTACCGGTGACTTCGCCAGCTTCGTTGACTTCTGGCGCATCGACGTCGATGAACTGACCAGAGAAGCGGTCTTCTTCCCATGCACGAATGGCGCGCTGTTGTGAGATGAGGCCCCACTTGTCGGTGTCTTCGCGTGTGACACCCCACTTGTCAGCGATGCGCTCTGCGCCTTCAAACTGAGAAGTCATTTCATACTCTTCGAAGTATGTCTTTGGAATGGGAATTCCGAGACCAAAGTCTTTACGACCAGATGCACCGATGGGTACTCGGCTCATGACTTCAACACCACATGCAATTGCAATGTCGACAACGCCAGAACCGATGAGTGAACTTGCAAGACCAGTTGCTTGCTGTGATGAACCACATTGTGTGTCGATTGTTGTTGCAGCAGTCGTAAGTGGAAGACCAGCGGCCAACCATGCTGTACGAGTGATGTTGAATGCTTGCTCGCCGACTTGGCTGACACAACCACCAACAACTTGTTCTACAAGTGCTGGATCAATGCCTGTGCGGTCAAGAATTCCTTTTTGCACAATGCCGAGCAATTCGCCGGGGTGCAAAGTGGATAAACCGCCGTTGCGCTTGCCGATGGGGGTGCGCAGGGTGTCGATGATTACTACTGAGTTTTGGGTACGTGCCATGTAGTTATCTTAGACAGCGCCAAACGCACTACCGTCAGTGGGCAATGAGCCAGCATGAGTCTTCCTTCCGCCCTTCTCTAATTCCTGCCGATTCGGTTGTCGAACATCGCTTTATCCACGTGGTTGGCACCAAGGTGTTTATAGATGACCGACCAGCCGAAGAATCATGGACCAGTCACTTTCTGGGTATGCATGGTGACGTTGCTTGTTGGGGGATTGACGTGCCAGGCGGCGAAGACCCTGGGTATGGCGCCGAGACAGATTTGTATTCCTTGTTTGCTCGAGTCAGTAATACCGAATGGGCCGTAGCTGGCCGTGCAGTGCAACTCATTGAGTGGGCGCGTACACATCGCTACTGCGGCAGGTGTGGTGAGCCAACAGAACTTGCTCATAACGAACGTGCATTTCGTTGTCCTGCATGTTCGCTGATGCAGTTCCCCCGTTTATCGCCCGCCATCATCACTCTCGTGACACGCGGTGAGGGCGACGATCAACAAGCGTTACTCGCGCGCGGTACTAATTTCCCCATGCCGTTGTATTCCTGTCTTGCAGGGTTTGTCGAGCCAGGGGAGAACCTCGAACAAGCTGTTGCTCGCGAAGTGGAAGAAGAAGTGGGCATCGTTGTCAACAATGTTGAGTATGTGGCCAGCCAACCATGGCCGTTCCCGAATTCTCTGATGTTGGGATTCCGTGCGAGTTATGTCTCGGGCGACATCGTCTGTGACACCACTGAAATTGCTGATGCCAATTGGTACAGCAGGGACGAATTGCCCATGATTCCTGGTGCAATTTCAATCGCTCGTCGGCTGATTGACGATTGGTTGTTGCAGCGCTAACGATTCTGACGAAGGAATGCTCTAGCGTATGCGCCATGAGCACAATCAATCTTGGACGCGTTGGACTATGGACTGCAGATTTTGACCTGCAACCAATGGCGAAAGCGCAGGAAGCAATCGCTCAAGTAGAAGTTATGGGTTTCGGCACCGTGTGGGTTCCCGAAGCAGTGTTGCGCGAACCAT
>CAMDVC010000145.1 GCA_945878785.1 Bifidobacterium breve
TGCAACTGGTAGCGCTGATGGGCCGCAAGCGGCGGTTCAGGGGTCTCGAGGCGGGCTGTCCCGGGGGATTCGCGGTCAATCCAGCATTGGGCGGCAGAGCCAAGTGCCTGAATCGTCCAGCCCGTTTCCAGGCGTACCGACCATGGTCCCGCCGGCTCGGCGGGAAGGCTGATGGCGTCGGGGGCGTGAGTGACGGGTACCTGCATCCGCATAATTGGCCCAGAATGGTCACGATGATTTACCTCGGCGACCACGGTGTCATGAGGTACTGGTAGCACCATCACGTCGTCTTGCAAACGAGATGAAGCGTTGTATTGAGTAGGTGTAACGACTTCCCATACCCATGGACGACCACCCGTATCAATAACGGGAACATTCATGCCCACCCATGCAACATCGAGGCCAGGCATTGTGACGCGACGCCACGTGAGAGATTCTGGGTGTTCGGCGAGTGATCGCCTCACTCCGTCTACAAACGTATGCACGGATGTTCATGTTGGTGTGAAATGGCCCGAGAATGGTGGATACCCCCACTAATGCGAGACTTAACGCATGCCGATTTTCGAGTCTGATGACATTTCGATCAACTACCAGATCACCGGTGCTGGGCCGCGAGTGTTGTTTTTCAATGGGTCTGGCGCAACATTGAAAGGATCAGAACTTCTGCTTCGTTCACTATCGAAAGAGTGCGAAGTACTTGCGCATGACCAGCGTGGTCTTGGTCTTACGTCAATTCCTGAAGGTCCGTACACCATGGCGCAGTACGCATCAGATGCTGCAGCGCTTCTTGATCATGTTGGTTGGAATACGTGCGTTGTTGTCGGAATCAGTTTCGGTGGAATGGTTGCGCAAGAGTTTGCGGTGACATTCCCTGAACGTGTTGAGAGATTGGCATTGTTGTGCACCTCAACAGGCGGGGCCGGTGGTTCGTCGTACCCATTGCATGAACTGGGCACTTTGTCTGCTGAAGAGCGAGCCGCAAAAATGCCGATATTAAGTGATACTCGTTTTACTCTTGAATGGCTTGCGTCGCATCCGTCCGATGCACAAATGATGGGAATGCGAAATGAACAAGAAGTGATTACAAAGTCTGCTGATGTGATTCGTGGTGAACGATTGCAACTTGCTGCTCGTGTAGGTCATGACGTTGCGAATCGTTTGCATCTGATTCCTTGTCCAACATTCGTTACAGCAGGAAAGTTTGACGGAATTGCACCGCCTGTTAACTCAGAGGCCATTGTCGAACGCATTTCTGATGCAACACTGTCGTTGTATGAAGGTGGACACATGTTCGTAGCCCAAGATCCCATCGCAATTCGTGAAATACGTACGTTCCTCTCAACCGGCGTTCGCCCAGGCGGTCAATAGGTCGATATGGCAATAAATGTTCTTCTGATCACGCTTGATCAATTTCGCGGTGATTGTTTATCGATTGCTGGTCACCCAGTAGTCAAGACTCCCAACCTTGATCGTCTGTGCGAACGTGGCATTCGGTTGTCACGGCACTACAGCCAAGCGTCACCGTGTTCGCCCGGTCGTGCGTCTTTGTATACGGGCATGTATCAAATGAATCATCGAGTGCTTGCAAACGGAACACCTCTTGATAGAGGGTTTGACAATATTGCGCTTGCAGCACGACGAGCCGGGTATACACCAGCTCTTTTCGGATACACCGATCAGTCAATTGACCCACGTGTCACAACTGGCGCTGATGATCCACGTCTTCAATCGTATGAAGGAATATTGCCAGGTTTTGATTGCGCACTTGACCTCACGAGAGGGATGATGCCGTGGAGAGAACTTCTCTCTGAAAAGGGTTACGACACTTCGCAAGGCATTTTACAATTGCTCGCAACTGAAAATGAACGGCCAGTTGATGTCAGCGTCAGTAACTTCTTAGCCACCAACTTGATTGATTGGATTGGTGCCCAAGATTCTGCTTGGTTTGCACACGCAAGTTTTATTCGGCCACATCCGCCGTATTCGGCAGCCGGCGAATACTCCACAATGTATGACCCATCTTCTGTTGGTGAACCAATTCAACGAGCAGAAGAAGTACACCCCTTCCATGAAGTGCTGTTGATGCTTGACGTTACGAAGGCACCGACTGACCCTGATGAGATGGCACATATGCGTGCACAGTATTTCGGAATGATTAGCGAAGTTGATTACCAACTTGGGCGGGTTTTTGATTCGTTAGTGGAATCTGGCGAATGGGACAACACGGTCATTGTTATTACTGCCGATCACGCAGAACTGTTGGGTGATCATGGGTTGCGCGAAAAAGTTGGTTATTGGGAAACAAGTCAACACATCATCGGAATCGTTGCTGACCCTCGCCATACAAGCGTTCACGGAACCGTGGTTGACAAATTCACAGAAAACATTGACATCATGCCCACACTGTGTGAAGTGATGGAAATCGCAATTCCATCCCAATGTGATGGTCTGCCGTTGACTCATTTCCTCAACGGCACAGAACCACCGTGGTGGCGTGATGCTGCTCATTGGGAATACGACTGGCGTTTTGCGCTTATTCCCGCTGATAGATACGTGTGGCCATGGAGACGCCGTCTTGAACAACTCAACCTTGCTGTGCGTCGTAGTGAGACTCATGCGTATGTTCAATTCGGTGATGGGGATTTCCTTTGTTTCGACTTGGAAGCCGACAATACGTGGCGCACCTTGACCACTGATGCTGAAATAATTTCTGAAAACGCGCGCGCCATGTTGACATGGCGCATGGAACATGCGAATAGAACCCTGACCGGATTTCTAGTTGAGGGTGGCGGTGTTGGTCGGTGGCCAACAAATGTTGAATGGCGTACTGAGTCTTAATCAGACCAGCGGTCATATTTGACCATCTGACTGAGTGGCGCACGACGTAACGGACCATGATTTCCCATGGGGTGACCAAGTGGCACCATGGCGTACACCCCCCATGGCTCTGGTATCTCTAGTAATTCGCGAACTTTCACTTCGCTTGCCGAAATAAGGGTGGTGAGAACTCCGCCTAAGCCTTCCGCGCGTGCTGCAAGTAACAAGTTTTGTACCGCGGGGTACAAGGATGCTCCGCCCACAACTGGTGTACGTCCAAGGTTTCCATCAGTGACGAATACTTCACGAGGATCATGAATGAACATGACAACCACGGGAACATCGGCAAGCGACTCGGCAAGTCGAGTTCCGACTGCAAGACCGGTACGTGTTGCTTCCACGATGTTCTCTGGCATTCCTTCAACACG
>CAMDVC010000146.1 GCA_945878785.1 Bifidobacterium breve
GCAGCCAAAGTTGCTTTCGCAATGGCATCAGGTTGCACCGTTGTTTTAAAGCCAAGTGAAATTGCACCAATTGACGCCTTTATGCTTGCTGAAATCATCCACGAAGCAAAGCTTCCTGCGGGCGTTTTCAACCTCGTCACCGGAACCGGCCCAGTTGTTGGTGAAGCAATTTCTGCAAGCCCAGACATTGACATGATCTCGTTCACTGGCTCAACTCGTGCCGGAAAACTCGTGATGCAAACTGGTTCAGAGACCGTAAAGAAAGTTGCACTTGAACTTGGTGGCAAGAGCGCAAACATCATTGGTGAAGACCTTGACGAAGCAACTTTCGCTAAAGCAATCATGGGAGGCACTGGCCAGGCATTCCTGAACAGCGGTCAAACATGTTCACTTCTTAGCCGCATGTTGGTGCCACGTTCACGCCTTGCAGAGGCCGAAGGCCTTGCCGCAGCAGTTGCTACTGGCATCAAAGTCGGAGACCCATTTGCTGAAGGCACCAACGTTGGACCGCTTGCTTCTGCTGCGCAGCGCGATCGCGTAATTGGTTACATCAATAAGGGAATCGAAGAAGGCGCAAAGCTCATTGCTGGCGGACTTGGCGCTCCTGAAGGATGCGAAAAGGGCTACTACGTCAAGCCAACCGTGTTCTCGGAAGTCAACAACAAGATGACCATTGCCCAGGAAGAGATCTTCGGACCTGTCCTTGTTCTGATTCCCTACGACGGCATCGACGATGCAGTGGAAATTGCAAACGATTCTCCTTACGGTCTTGCAGGTGCGGTATTCGCTGCTGACAAGGAAACCGGAATTGCAATCGCCCGCCGTATCCGCACTGGTCAAGTAACAGTAAATGGTGGAGGCTTTAACCCCAATGCACCATTCGGTGGATACAAGCAATCAGGTATCGGCCGCGAACTCGGTGAATACGGTTTCGAGGAGTTCCTCGAGATCAAGAGCTTGCAGCTCTAAGACCCCTAGTTAATTCATTTCTTGAATTAACTGCGACAATTCGGAATCGCCAATCACACCTATGCGTGTGGTGGCAGTTCCGTCTTTGGCTACAAAAACCCATGCAGGCTGATACGGCACTTTGTATTTGGAGTAGATGTCTCCGGGCGTGTCATCAAGATTGGTGAATGTCAACCCATGGCGTTCAACAAAGGACTGGTACGACGACTGGTTGCCGGCCCATGCCACGCCCACAACCGTGACTGAATCTGCGAATTTTCTCTGTGCCTCCTCGACCGAGGGGGCTTCTGCATTGCAAGTGCCTCAACCAGGCGCCCAGAACCACAACACCACTGGCTTTTGCGCAAGCGCGTCCGACAGTACAAACGTTTCACCACTGACAGTCTTTGCGACAAAGTTGTCACTGTTCGTTCCTGACCCAGATCCGGTGCCTGGCGAAGTCACGGTTGTTCCAACTATGGCATTCGTAGAGGATGAGTCTGCGCCACAGGCAGAAAATGCAATAGCCATAACAGCGACAGCGGCTGCACTTCTCAACTTCATATTCTCAGCCTAACGAAGACACAAGCCGCGCCATGCACATCACTTCGTCAAGAACATCTGTGGGTGACTCATCTACTGGTACATGCAACACGGCTCGTAAATGTTCAAGTGTCGTAGGCAGTGCCAGTGTGAGCGCAGAACAGACTTCCCCGCTACTCATAGTCTCCACCAAGACCCCCTGATCTATTCGGTACACAGTTCCTTCATGCGTGATGTCTTGAAGTCCACCATCACGTAGAGCGTTGGCCTGCGATTGTCGATGTAGCGCCTTATCTAATGCTTCAATGCGGTCCCGAACAAAAGCGGCTTCCTCGAATCGCTGATTCTGGGAATGCACATTCATTCGTTTAGTGAGGAGACCAACCACTTCTTCGGCATCTCCATTCAGTGTGCGCGCAACAGTGTCAACAATGACGCCGTACGCAATGGCATCAGCAGAGCCTGAACACGGACACTCAGCCAACCCCAAGCGAGCGGCGGAACATACGGGCGCATCGGTTGGCGCAACATAATTACGGCCCATTCTCACGGTGCACCGACGCAGCGGAACCACGGACTCAATAGCGTCAACAACATCGCGCGCCATCCCTCTTGTCCTTATCGGGCCCAGAGTGATTCCCTTCGATGATGCCGTCTTTGTGACAACAAGACGAGGCCACTCTTCTTCTGTTGTGAAGCGTACATAGCAATACTTTTCACTGCGGGTTCCGGCGTAGTTATATCGAGGCCGTAACCGCCGAATGATGCGCAGTTCAAACACTTCGGCAGTGACAGGGTCTGGGGTCTCAATGCATTGAATACTGTGCACCAACTTGAGTAGCGACCCAACTTTCTTGCGTGATTCACCAATACTGAAATAACTACGGACACGAGCTCGCACATTTGTTGCTTTCCCCACATACAACACCTCACCAGCCAAATCAATGAACAGGTACACGCCTGGCCCGCGTGGAAGATCTTCTGTCATCTTCAATTTCTGCGATTCAGGGTGAGCACCAATGGAAGGCAATGCAACTAAATCTTCAATATCGAAAACACCAAATGCAGCGGCGCGCTCAATGAGATAATGCAACAAGTCCCCTGTTGCTAACACATCATCCATCGCGCGGTGAATGGGTTGGTGAGGAAAATTGAAATGAGCCGCCAAGGTAGAAAGTTTGCAGTTCGGCACTTCGCTGCGCACAAGTCGACGCGCCAATGTGACTGTGTCAACAACCGCATTCGACAGCGGGTCATACCCATGACGTTCAAGTGCTGCGTTTAAGAAGCCGACATCGAAACGAGCATTGTGCGCCACCAACACGGTGCCCTGTACAAAATCGAGAAACAAGTCGAGCACTTCTTCGATACGAGGCGCATCGGTCACCATGGATGATGAGATTCCTGTCAGCATCACAATGTTCGCCGGAATCGGCTGACCAGGGTTGATGAGAGTACTGAACCGAGAGACTTCTTCGCCACCCCGGTACTTCACTGCACCTATTTCCGTAATACCTCCGACAGCGCTGGAGCTACCTGTGGTCTCAAGGTCAACCACACAGAATGTGACCTGGGAGAGCAACGTACTCTCAGAGGTAAATGACCAGGACTTCTTCACCCCATTTACTGTAAACGACAGGTGCTTCACCTTCATTCACTACGCTTGTCACAACTACACAAGGGGACAATTATGATTCACGCAGTAATCGAACAATGGCACGCACACATGCGCGGGGAACT
>CAMDVC010000147.1 GCA_945878785.1 Bifidobacterium breve
TACGGCCATTCAGCTTGTGGTGAGAAATACCACCGACATTCGGTAGGTGGCTGCATCAGTTACTACAAACCTGATTAGTAGGTGTAGAAACCTTCACCGCTCTTGCGTCCCAATTTTCCTGCTGCAACAAGGCGGCGAAGTGTTGGAACTGCCGCATAGTTCGCATCAGCGAATTCTGCGTAGAGCGCTTCAAGGATTGACAATGATGTATCAAGGCCAACAAGGTCGAGCAGTGCGAATGGACCCATTGGGAAATTGCAGCCACCTTTCATTGCTGTATCGATGTCTTCCATTGATGCTGTGCCAGTTTCCCAAATACGAATTGCATTGTTGAGGTAAGGGAACAGCAATGCGTTCACGATGAAGCCAGCACGATCTTTTACGTGAACGCCGCTCTTGCCACACTTGGCAGTGAAAGCGTTTGCAGCTGTCATGGTGTCGTCTGATGCAGTGATTGGACGAACAACTTCAACCAATGGCATTGCAGTTGCGGGGTTAAAGAAGTGAATTCCACACACTTTGTCTGGGCGGCCAGTGGCCATTGCCATTTCAATAACTGGCAATGTGCTGGTGTTTGTTGCAAGAATTGCACTTGGCTTTACAGCCTTGTCGAGTTCAATGAACAGTGCTTTCTTCACGGCAAGATCTTCAACAACAGATTCGATAACAAGATCGCAATCAGCAAGATCAGCAATTTTGTCTGTTGCAGATAAGCGACCAAGAATTGCTGCTTTGTCTTCTGCAGTGATTTTCTCGCGTGAGACTTGCTTGTCAAGTCCCTTTTCAATGGACGTAATCATGGCTTGTGCGCTTGTAGCACTCCGTGAACGCACAATGACGGTGTACCCAGCTTTTGCAGCTACTTCGGCAAGGCCTGAGCCCATGATTCCGGAGCCACAGATTCCAACTTTTGAGATATTCGTTTCTGACATGGAAAACACGGTAACAACCGCGCCCCAGAAATGAGTAATTGCGGGCTACGACGCCAAATATTTAGCAATTGCGATTCGCACGAGGGCGCTTCGTGAGATCCCATCTTGCTTGGCGCGTCGGTCAATTTCACTAATGAGACTGGGTTCAATGCGGATGGGCATCACTTTGCCGATGTCATCACCCAGGCGTGGCCGGCCGACCAAATGGCGGATGGTCTTTGGCTGAATCTCGCCAGAGGCCCATTGATCTGCTTCTTTTTCTAGTTCCTCATGAGAGATTGTCGAACCATCGGGCAAAACAACTTTCCCATTTTTTCCTGAAACGGTTTTTACTTTCATTGGTTCTCCTTCAGTACCTTGATCCAATAGGGGCGTAATTGCATGCAGTGAAAGACCGTCAGGGTCTCATCCGAACCGAGGACGCCCAAAATTTCGACAATCATGCCGTCAGACTTTGGGCCAATGATGAGAATTCTGTCTGCGACATCAGATTGCCCGATTTCGTATTGAGAAATGAAGTAACTGACGGCATGCCAAATGTCGCTTGTGGTGGCTCCATGTTTGAGAGCCGAACCGAGGATATGAACATGGTTATATCGTAATACGAAATTATTGACCGAGGCAACACGTTTGGGAGGTTTACGAGAACGTCTTCGTGGCACACCATGATGAGTGCATACGAATCAGTGAGTGGAAAAGTTATTTCTCGGTGATGCTGAGAATGTCGATTTTGACTGGCTTGCTCGGAGCGCCGCCAAGTTCGCCCTCGCCAGAGTTCAGTGCCAAGATCGCCTTAGCGACATCAAGGCCCTTCGTAATTTTGCCGAAGGTGACATAGGTGCCTTGGGCGTCGAGAACTGATGCCTTCGGCCCAGTGACGAAGAAGAACTGTCCACCGCCAGAGTCGGCGCCTGAACTACGCGCCATGACAAGGTCGCCTTCTGTGTACGTAAAGCCAGTGCCTTCATCTTTGATTGTGTAGCCAGGACCATCGGTGTTATTTGAACCGCCGCCCTGAATGATGTCAAGGGTTGTGTCAGTACGGAAGATGAATGACGTGTCGTAGTAGCCGTAACGAGACAACGTGACGAAGTTATTCACTGTTGATGGGGTCTTTTTGGTATCAAGCGCAACCTCGATGACTCCTTCTGATGTATTGAAAGTAGCTGTATATGACTTCGCGGGGTCGATACACATAGTCGGTGCTTGTTCGAAAATGGTCACGCGTGCTTCTGTGCCATCGGTCTTTGGACAAGGAGTCTTGCCAGTGATTTGGAGGCCAGGAATAGTTGCGGCTGGTTCAGGTGTCGTGTCCAATGCAGCATCAACTGCGGTGTCTGACGAGGAATCATTCATGACAAAGTTCGATATCAAGAAGAGCACCCCGATGATGGCCGGAATTCCTACGCCGAGAAGAAGGCCGCGCTTGCGGACCGTGGTCATTTTTTGTTTGCGGATGCGCTCTTGGCGGGCGCGGTCCCGGTTGGCTTTTTGGCGAGCTCTTTTATCTGTACCCATGAAGGTCTTAGGTTACTGGCGTACGGGTAACCTTAAAAATGGTGGGACTAGTAGTTCAAAAATATGGAGGCACATCGGTCGCCGATCCGGACCGTATTAAGTCCGTGGCGGACCATGTGGCCTTTACAAAGCGTCACGGCAATGATGTCGTCGTGGTGGTCTCTGCCATGGGCAAAACCACTGACAACCTGCTGTCTCTTGCCAATCAAGTCTCAGATGTGCTTCCAGGCCGTGAAATGGACATGCTTCTCACCACTGGCGAGCGCATTTCGATGTCTCTTTTGTGCATAGCCCTTGCTGGCATTGGCGTTGAGGCCGTCAGCTTCACTGGTTCCCAGGCCGGCATCATCACAGACACCGTGCACACCAAGGCCAAAATCTCAGAAATCAAGGGCGACCGGGTTCGTGAAGCACTTGCTGAAGGCAAAGTTGTGGTCGTTGCCGGTTTCCAAGGAGTCTCAACAGATAGAGAAATCACCACATTGGGCCGAGGCGGAAGCGACACCACTGCTGTTGCGTTAGCTGCTGCCTTGAATGCAGATGTGTGTGAGATTTACACCGATGTCACTGGCATCTTTACAGCAGACCCTCGCATCGTGCCGCAAGCGCGCAAGCTTGGTCGTTTGCAATTTGAAGAGATGCTTGAGATGGCTGGTAGTGGTAGCAAAGTTCTTGCGCTGCGTTCAGTTGAATTTGCCCGTAATCACAACGTTCCGATTCATGTGCGTTCCAGTTTCACCTGGGAACACGGCACATGGGT
>CAMDVC010000148.1 GCA_945878785.1 Bifidobacterium breve
ACGGTTGATGTCAACACCGCAATTGCATGCAGTGATTGTTCTGGTTCTGGTGCAGGGTCAAACACTCAACCCGTTACATGTACAGAATGTGGTGGAGCAGGCCAAGTGCGTCGTGTTCGCCAGAGCATGCTTGGTCAAATGGTCACCACTGGCGCGTGTGGTCGTTGTGGTGGCATGGGCACAGTTGTCGTTACTCCATGCTCAAAGTGTTCAGGCGAAGGTCGAACATCGTCTCGTGAGTCATACACCGTTGATGTTCCGGGAGGAATCAACTCAGGTCAGACAATGCGTCTTACTGGTCGCGGTGCAGTAGGTCCGCGTGGAGGAGACGCTGGCGATTTGTATGTGCATGTTGCTGTTGCGCAGCACCCTCGCTTCGGACGTGAAGACGACGACCTTATTTGTGACCTTCCATTGACAGTGTCGCAGGCAGCGCTCGGTGTGCATCAAGTCTTAGAAGCACTTGACGGTGATCTCGACCTCGTTGTCCCCGCCGGCACGCAACACGGTCATGAGTTCGTGGCAAAGGGTCGTGGTGTCACACATTTGAATGGCCGCGGACGTGGTCATCTTCGCGTTCGAGTATCAGTTGTTGTTCCATCGCAACTCAACGACGAACAAGAGTCCTTGTACAGGCGCCTGGCCGAGATTTCGGGCGACGAAGTTGCCTCTGCCGACAAGGGCATCTTTTCCCGCATCAAATCCGCATTTTCATAAAAAGTAGCGATGGTCGCACACTTGTGGCGTTGCATGCACCACACTGGGTGGTGATATGGCTTCTTATACCGATGACGAACTTCTGGAAGATTCTCCGTTTACCCGACTAGTCGGAGAACGTTTGCGCCGTATACGGCAACAGAAACAATGGTCGTTGTCTGATGTCGAGGACAAGAGCGACAGTGAATTTAAGGCCTCTGTTCTTGGTGCGTACGAACGCGGAGAGCGGGCAATTTCGGTTCCGCGGCTCGAGCGCCTAGCCCGCTTCTATGGCATCACGATTGACCAATTGTTGCCCCGTGATACTCAGCGCATCGATGATGGAGGCGCGAACGATGGCGCTCCACGCAAATTGCGCATTGATGTTGCCCGCCTTACAACAATGGGCGGAAATCAGTTTGAAATGCTCGAGCGTTTCTTGCGAATGATTCAAGTGCAACGCCAAGACTTCAACGGCAAAGTCATTACTGTTCGTGCTCATGACACTCGCGCCATCGCTGTCATGCTTGATGTTCCAGTAGATCAAGTCGGGGACAAGCTCTCTGAGCTGGGTCTCTTGTTCGTGCCGCCGGCCGCATAGGGACTGAAGATGTCTGAGTTTGGGGTTTACGTTCATATCCCGTTCTGTCGTCACCGCTGTGATTATTGCGCTTTTGCAACATGGACTGATCGTGATCACCTCATGGTCGCATATGTAGACGCAGTTACTGCTGACATCGCACGGGCTGTAGAAAAGGGAATGCCCGTTGCCGACACTGTGTTTTTTGGTGGTGGAACTCCTACGCGCCTTGCGCCTGAACTTCTTGCATCAATTGTTTCTGCAATACCTGTAACTGCGAATGCTGAAATCACCGTGGAATGCAATCCAGATGACGTCACTGTAGAAATGATGAAGACGTATGTGGCTGCTGGTGTAAATCGCATCAGTATGGGTGTGCAATCAATGGTTGATCACGTTTTGCAATCACTTAATCGCACGCATGACCCAGCAAATGTTGTCAAAGCCATTTCTGCTGCTCGTGAAGGCGGAATCACATCTATCAACTTGGATCTGATTTATGGCGTCCACGGGGAATCAGTTGACGACTGGCGCACCACTGTTGAACAAACCATTGCATTGCAACCAACTCACATCTCGGCGTACGGGTTAACGGTAGAGGCCGGAACACCGTTAGCGGAAGACCCAAGTCGACACCCTGATGACGATGATCAAGCTGATAAATATGTTCTGGCAGATGATTTGTTTTCAGCAGCAGGTCTGATCAATTACGAAATCAGCAACTGGGCACTTGCGGGTCACGAGTGTCGTCATAACCAGGTGTATTGGTCGCAGGGCAACTACACAGGGTTTGGTTGTGCTGCCCACTCGCATCTAGATGGCAGGCGCTGGTGGAATGTTCGCACCCCTGATCGGTACATCGATTGCGTCGCTAAAAACGAAACCGTTGAAGCGTCGGACGAGATACTGGATGCACCAACTCGGGCGAGAGAAGCCTTAGAATTGTCACTGCGAACACGTGACGGGGTTCCGCTAGGAACTCTTGATGTTGAAGCCTTAGAAGGCTTGGTGGAAGTGGTGGGAGAGCGCATTGTCCTCACGCGCCAAGGCCGTTTATTGGGAAACGAAGTGAGTCTGCGCCTGACCCCCTGATAAAGTGAATATACCTTTTGAGGGCGTGTAGCTCAGTTGGTAGAGCACCACCATGACATGGTGGGGGTCCCGGGTTCGAGCCCCGTCGCGCCCACTAGATGTATTTACTCATGTCATTCGTACTGCGTATTAACGAATTGAGTCGCTTGTAATGGAAATTGTGCTGGCCCTGTGCGCTGCTGCCGTTTATGGCGTTGCTGATTATTCAGGTGGCCGGGCCAGTCGCACTGTTTCCCCAATTGTTGTCACAGCAATTGGCCAAGGATGCGGACTTCTTTTTCTCATCGTCATTGTTCTTGCTTCGGGCGTGCCGACGCCTCCTGCTTCAGATTGGTTCTGGGGCGGTATCGGTGGCATTGCTGGTGCAAGTGGTCTTCTTGCCTTCTACAAAGCAATGGGAAGCGGATTCATGGCCATCGTTGCTCCGGTGTCTGCTGTAACTGCAACAGCCGTACCAGTCATCGTTGGGCTATCGCTGGGGGAACGTCCGAGTGTTTTGTCGTTGTGCGGAATTCCCGTAGCGCTCGTTGCAATTGCATTAATCAGTGACATTCTCGGACCCAATCATCGAAGAGTTCCCCGCAAAATTTTTGTCATGGCATTTGGTGCCGGAAGTGTGTTCGGTTCGCTATTTGTGATTTTGGGTCATACAAGTGACAACTCGGGGCTGTGGCCGGTTCTCGCAATGCGTGTTACGTCGGTGCCATTTATGTTCATGGTGATGTACTTCACAAAAAACAAGCCATCAGCTGCCCGGCCACAGTTGAAGTTTGTTGCAGGTTCAGGAATTCTTGATACGGCTGCAAACGCTCTTTATTTG
>CAMDVC010000149.1 GCA_945878785.1 Bifidobacterium breve
CTGGAACCCTTTATGGAGACTTTTCCACGCATCAAATCAATTCTTGATTACCACTCCGACACAATTTCATTGGGTGGCTTGGCGCAACGTGCGCAGGTACAAACCCTGCTGCTCACCCACCTTGGGCCACCACCAAATAATGAAGCTGAAGAACAAGAATTTTCAGATGACATTAAAACAGGCGGCTACACCGGTAACTGTTTGGTCGGCCGCGACCTGATGTCAGTCACGTTCTAACCTAAGAGTTCGCATACTCTTGTGTGAATGCGGATTTGTCACAGTCATCTTTTGGCATTAGCCGCATTGTTTGCGTCGGCTGGTAACTCCGCTGTTCACATTGCAATTCCCTGGCTTGTCCTTGAAACAACAGGGTCATCCGCAAATGCTGGAATAGTTCTTGGAATCAGTGGATTCTCAGTCATCTTTTCAGCACCGCTTATTGGTGGGCTGATAGCAATTCTTGGAGCACGCCCAGTTTCTATCTGGGCTGACATCATCTCAGCGGGCTCAGTCGTTCTTTTCCCCATCGTTGGATCACTGTTCGGGCTAAATCTCGCATCACTACTTATCATCGCCATTGTTGGGGCAATATTCGACCCTGCGGGAGCTACTGCACGCAAGTCATTAATACAGGCAGTAGCAGAGCGAGAAGGCCGTTCATTAATCAAGTTCAATGGCACCTACGAAGCTGCTGCCACTGTCGGAACAGTTCTTGGACCAACCGGTGCAGCGCTAGCAATCAGCACAGTAGGTATCAACACAACCTTTTACTTAATTGCAATTGTCTTCATTCTCGCCTCTTGCTTAGCCTTCTATATCCCTGTGGTCACGACATTCACGAAGTCAGATGAGAGCTTCTCATTTGGCAATGTCGTTAAGGAAACTCGGATTGGTATGAATGCCTTATGGCGTGACAAGCCATTGATGTCACTTGTAGGTCTATACACATTGCTCACTGCTCTTTATATGCCTGTTGAATCAATTGTCTTGTCGCGTTACTTCCGAGATCTCAATGAACCACAAACTTTCGGGTTCGTCTTATCGGCGATGTCAGTGGGAGTCGTGATTGGAGCTCTTCAGTTTCATCGCGCAGTCAAAATCTTCTCCCCTGGCAACATGGTGATCATTTCCATGACACTTATTGGTGCGGTCGTTTGCGCCATGGCTTTCTTGCCGAATGCCATAATCTTTATTGGACTCGGTCTAGCGCTTGGACTTGCA
Organism: Bifidobacterium breve; assembly: GCA_945878785.1. GTDB lineage: Bacteria > Actinomycetota > Acidimicrobiia > Acidimicrobiales > Ilumatobacteraceae > UBA2093. Next base: position 1,222 of record CAMDVC010000149.1, read on the forward strand.
TTTGGCCCCGTGAGCCCAATCAGCAACTACCTAGTTCAGCAACGAATGCCACAACATCTACATGGGCCAGTTTTTGGCACACAGTTCTCGCTGATGTACCTCGCAACACCTGCAGGCACATTGGCCCTCGGCCTTATTGTTCAATCGGTGTCGATTGCACCGCTTCTGTTTGTGATCGGCGCTCTGTTCATTGTTGTCACATTGCTCGTTGGTTTTACAGGCCCATTACGTCGCTTAAGTATGGAAGCCCTAACTGATGACGAAGTTGTTTGAGCAAGAAATATTCTTGCGCCCTAAAGTCTGAGGTGCTGAGGTAAACTCATGCAGTGATTCATGCAGTTGTTGAAAAAACTCAGACTCTCGTCAAGACACTTCTTGGCACACCTGCAGACTGGCGCCTCACCAAGCCGGTAACGCCGCGCATACCGCGAGTGAATTACACCTGGATTGGTCCTGTACTCGCTGTACTCACAATCCTTGTTGGATGGTTTGCATTCGCCAACGCAATCGGCGATGGGAATGCTGCTTTTGCACTATTCATTGGGTCCGTTTCCATCATGATGATGACCTGGAGCAACCTCTTATCAACGCGCATCTTGCCGCTTGAACAAATCTTTGGTGGAGTTGATCGCATGTACGTGTGGCACCGCTGGTTCGGTGCTCTATCAGTCGGAGCGATGTGGCTCCACTTAGAAATGGTTGATGACGTTAAGGGAATACGCGGAGCTTCGCGAGACATTGCTGATGCAGCAGAAGACCTCGCGGAAACTGGATCAACCCTGCTCTACATCCTTGTGGCCATCAGTCTGCTCCGATGGATTCCCACTCGATGGTGGCGTCTTGCCCACAAACTCCTTGTTCTTCCCTATGCATTCTCTTGTTGGCATTTCTACACATCCACAAAGCCCTACGCCAATGCTTCATTTTGGGGCTCATGGTTTACGGGTTTCATGTTCCTTGGTCTCGCAGCGTGGCTGTATCGAGTGCTGTGGCGCGACATGTTTCGAAAAGGAAAACTTCACACTGTCTCCAAGATTGAGGTCACTGGCAATGTGCTCACTATTGAACTTGAGCCAATTGGACCAGAGCTCAAGTATGAGTTGGGTCAGTTTGCTTTTCTTAAAGTGAAAGTTCCCGGCTTGCGAGAGCCACATCCGTTCACTATTGCATCATCACCTGATGAACAGTGCCTTCGATTTGTCATTCGTGGGTTAGGCGACTGGACGCATCGTCTCATTGCTTCACTCGCTATTGACGACCGCATTGTTGTGGAAGGTCCGTATGGCCATCTGTCACCCATTCCGAGCCACTCGGTTGATCATGTTGTTTGGATTGCTGGCGGAGTGGGAATCACTCCGTTCCTCGGCACATCAATCTCGCGGCTTCCCGAAGACGGCCCTACCCCGCATCTTTTCTATTGCGTGCCGTCGCGGCAAAATGCTCCCGCGATTGAAATGCTCGAAACTGCAGACCGTGAAGGCCGAATTCATTTGCATGTTCACGCGTCCGATGAAAAGAACCGCCTTCAGCCAGACCACGTCGTCACGGCCTTAGGTGTGAAAAAGATACAGAACACACACATTGTTATGTGCGGCCCAAATTCGCTAGTGAAGTCGATGAAGTCAGGCCTTCGAAAACACGGAGCTCGCCACATGCACATTGAAGGCTTCGATATCCGCAGCGGATTCGGACCCGATCTATCCCAGTACATAGACGACTTGATTCGAACTCAAGTACGTCGATTCACGAATAGTAAGTAGTTACTCAATCCGCAGGCCGGAGATTGCACGAGCAATCACCAGCTGCTGAATCTCTGAAGTGCCCTCAAAGATGGTGTGAATCTTGGCGTCACGGTGCCAGCGCTCGACTGGGTATTCACGTGTATAGCCATAGCCACCCAGAATCTGGATTGCGTCTTCAGTAACACGTACTGCAGTTTCAGATGCCTTGTACTTACTCATTGAACC
>CAMDVC010000150.1 GCA_945878785.1 Bifidobacterium breve
GCACCCGTGTACACAGATGTTTCTGCAGGTGACGGAACTACAGAAACACTTCGAGTTGCGCATTATGACGGTGGGCCGAAGGATGCAAAAACAACAGTGTTGTTAATGCACGGTGAACCAAGCTGGTCTTTTCTCTATCGCAAGATGATGGCATCGCATATTGCTGCCGGGCATCGTGTCATTGCGCCAGACCTCATTGGTTTTGGTCGCAGTGACAAACCATTGGATACAGCCGAGTACACATATGAACGTCACGTTGCGTGGATGAACGAATGGCTGAACATAAATGATTTTCGTGGAATGACTTTTATTGGCCAAGATTGGGGCGGACTTGTTGGATTGCGTGTCGTCACCGCAAATGTTGACCGATTTGATCGCATCTGCATCGCAAATACCGGATTGCCGACATTTGGTCGCGAACCAACTGCAGCATTTCGTGACTGGCAGAAGTTTTCAAAAGAAGTTCCCGTGTTTCAAGTAGGCAAGATGGTGAGAAACGGTTCACTGACAAAATTGACCCCAGAAGTGATTGCTGCCTACGACGCACCATTCCCCGATGACACATTCAAAGCTGCCGCACGAATCTTCCCGTCGCTGTACCCAGATGGCGAAGATCACCCGTCGAACGTTGCAAACAAAATTGCATGGGGAGTACTGCGTTCGTGGAATAAACCATTCCTGACTGCGTTCAGCGATAGCGATCCCATCACAAGTGGTAGCGACAAGTACTTTCAAAATGAGGTTCCTGGCGCGGCGGGCCAAGCACACACCACCATTGTTGGTGGCGGTCACTTCCTTCAGGAAGACAAAGGTGAAGAGTTCGCAGCCATTGTGAACGCATTCATCGCCGCCAACCCCACATAACGTCACACTTTCCGTATATTGCAACGATTTAGAACACGTAACCGAGGAGCGGTGGTTTAGGTCGCCTAGCCTGAACACCATGTCTGAACCCCGCATCATTGCCCCCGCCGAAGGAAGGCTAGGTGTTCTCACCGTTGGCCTCGGCGCAGTGGCTTCCACTCTCATTGCCGGCGTCGAGCTCACAAAGCGCGGCCAAGGATCACCCATCGGGTCAATGACCCAAATGGGAACCATCCGCCTCGGCAAGCGCACTGAAAAGCGCAACCCAATCGTGAAGGACTTTGTTCCACTCGCAAAGCTTGAAGACATCGTGTGGGGTGCATGGGACGTGTTCCCTGACGACGCATATGTTGCCGCATCACGCGCTGGAGTTCTTGAACAGGGCAAGCACATCGAAGCAATCTCTGATGTCTTGCGCGAGATTCGCCCCATGAAGGCAGCGTTTATTCGCAAATATGCTCGCAACCTTGATGGTGAACACATCATGGAAACACCGAACCGTCGTGAGATGCTCAATAACATTCGCGCCGACATCAACAGGTTCCGTGACGAAAAGAAGATTGATCGTTTGGTCATGATCTGGTGTGCAAGTACTGAGATCTACATCGAGCCAGGGCCACAGCACGCAACAGTGGAAGCATTCGAAAAAGCAATTGATGCCAATGACGAAATGATTGCACCGTCAATGCTGTACGCATACGCCGCAATTCTTGAAAAAGTTCCGTTTGCTAATGGTTCACCAAACCTTGCTGTAGACATGCCCTTCCTTCGTCAACTTGCAACCAACACAAACGTTGCAATTTCTGGAAAAGACTTCAAGACAGGACAGACACTGATGAAAACAGTGTTGGCGCCGATGTTGAAGGCTCGTCAGCTTGGTCTTGCCGGTTGGTACAGCACCAACATTCTTGGCAACCGTGATGGTGAAGTTCTTGATGCTCCTGAAAACTTCAAGACAAAAGAAGAATCAAAGCTTGGTGTTTTGGAGGACATTCTTGACCCAGCAAATAACCCAGAGCTATACGGCAATGTGTTCCACAAAGTCAGCATCAACTACTACCCACCTCGTGGCGATAACAAAGAGGGCTGGGACAACATCGACATCTTTGGTTGGATGGGTTACCCCATGCAGATCAAGGTTGACTTCTTGTGCCGCGACTCGATCCTTGCTGCTCCCCTTGCGCTTGACCTCATCTTGTTCTCAGACCTTGCACAGCGTGCAGGCCTTGGCGGTATCCAGGAATGGTTGTCGTTCTATTACAAGAGCCCACAGGTTGCGCCTGGCCTTCACGCCGAGCATGACTTGTTCGTACAGCTTGAAAAACTGCACAACACGTTGCGTTGGCTGATGAACGAAGACCAAATTACACACCTTGGTCGTGAGTATTACGACGACGTTGATTAAACAATCATGAGTCGTACTGCCCTTCGGGCATTTGTATTCGATGCGTTATGCGTTTTACTGATGGTTGTTATTGGTACCCGTAATCACGAAACAGATACAGGAGTAACGGGCATTTTGTTTGTTGCTGCACCGTTCTGGATTGCACTGTCACTTGCTCATCTTGCGCCGCTGTTACAACGCAAGAATAGAAAAGACACGAAACCGTTTGTTGTGTGGGGATACACCGTGGCGATGGGCATGTTGTTGCGCAACATGGTCTTTGATCGCGGTACTGCCCTTGCATTCATCATTGTTGCCACAGTCTTCTTAGGAATCACCATGTTTGGTTGGCGTGCATTTATTGCACGCGGCGTAACTACGTAACTACATTGTGGGGTTTGTGATGGCGCCGGTTTCGGCACCTTGCACGAGCTTTGCGAACTTTGCCAGTACACCTGTTGTGTAACGAGGTGGGTTTGGAACCCAGCCCTTGCGTCGCTTTTTCAGCTCTTTTTCGCTGACCAAAAGGTCAAGAGATTTTGTCGGTACATCAACCCGAATCAGGTCGCCTTCACACACGAATGCAATAGGGCCACCATCAGTTGCTTCGGGTGCAACGTGTCCGATGCAGAATCCCCATGTGCCGCCAGAGAAACGACCATCAGTAATGAGTGCCACTGTTGAACCAAGACCAGCGCCTTTGAGTGCACCTGTAATTGCGAGCATCTCGCGCATACCAGGGCCACCCTTCGGGCCTTCGTAACGAATAACGATGACATCACCATGATTAATGGTGCCTGTCATGATTGCGTTCATTGCACCGTCTTCGCCGTCGAACACGCGAGCAGGGCCTTCAAATTGCATTTGCTCTTTGCTGAGGCCAGCAACTTTCACAACAGAACCCTTTGGCGCAAGTGA
>CAMDVC010000151.1 GCA_945878785.1 Bifidobacterium breve
ATGACTCTCACAGATGAACTGTTCGCAAAGAACACGGTCACGCTTGACAGCAAAATTCCTGAAGGCCCCGTTGCAGACAAATGGGACAACTACAAACAAAACATGAAGTTGGTGAACCCCAACAACAAACGCAAATTCAAAGTCATTGTGGTAGGCACCGGTCTTGCTGGTGCATCATCAGCAGCAACACTTGCCGAACTCGGATACCAAGTTGATGCGTTTACATTTCATGACTCAGCTCGCCGTGCTCACTCAATTGCCGCACAAGGTGGCATCAATGGTGCAAAGAACTACAAGGGCGACGGCGACAGCGTTCACCGTTTGTTCTACGACACCGTCAAAGGCGGCGACTTCCGTTCACGCGAGGCAAACGTGCATCGCTTGGCTCAAGTCAGCATTGACATCATTGACCAAATGGTCGCTCAAGGTGTGCCGTTTGCCCGTGAATATGGTGGTCTTTTAGACAACCGTTCATTTGGTGGTGCACAAGTCAGCCGTACTTTTTACGCCCGTGGACAAACTGGTCAGCAGTTGCTGCTTGGCGCGTACCAACAGTTCTCTCGCCAAGTTGGCCTTGGTGGCATCAGTTTGTACAACCGCACCGAATTGATTGACATTGTTGTCATCGACGGTCGCGCATCCGGCATCGTTGTTCGTGATCTCGTAACAGGCGAAATTTCATCACACGCTGCACATGCAGTTGTGTTGGCAACGGGCGGATACGGAAACGCATTCTTTCTGTCAACAAATGCAATGGCATGCAATGTCACCGCCGCATGGCGCGCGCACCGCAAGGGCGCACTATTTGCGAACCCGTGCTACACACAAATTCACCCAACCTGCATTCCTCAAAGTGATGACAGCCAGTCAAAACTAACTTTGATGTCTGAGTCATTGCGTAATGATGGCCGAGTATGGGTTCCTGTGAGTCCAAACGAGACTCGTCCTGCTCGCGATATTCCAGAAGACGAGCGTGATTATTACCTCGAGCGTTTGTACCCGTCATTCGGCAACTTGGCTCCCCGCGACGTTTCTTCTCGTGCGGCAAAACGTCTTGTTGACAATGGTCAGGGAGTCGGCACAAAGAAGAACGGCGTGTACCTTGACTTCTCTGAAGCAATCGAGCGCCTCGGCCGCGATGTAGTGCAAGAGCGCTATGGCAACTTGTTCGAAATGTATGAGCGCATTGCCGGCGAAAACCCATACGAAACACCAATGCGTATCTACCCAGCCAGTCACTACACAATGGGTGGCTTGTGGGTCGACTACGAATTACAAACAAACATTCCTGGTTTGTATGCAGCTGGTGAAGCCAACTTCTCTGATCACGGCGCAAACCGTCTCGGTGCATCTGCACTGATGCAGGGTCTTTCCGATGGATACTTCGTGTTGCCATACACAATTGGAAACGGACTTGCTCCGTTATTGGGTAAATCAATGCCCGGCATTGATCATCCTGAATTCAAAGCTGCTGAAGAAGCCGCCCGCGAACGCTTCAATGCGTACCTTGCAATCAACGGCACAAAGTCGCCTGATTACTTCCATCGTGAACTCGGAAAAATCATCTGGGATTACTGCGGAATGGAACGTACCGAAGAAGGACTGAAAAAGGCATTGGAACTTCTTCCTGCGCTGTACCAAGAATTTAAGACAGACCTTTGCGTAACTGGTGATGGTGACAGCCTGAATCAAACCCTTGAAAAAGCCGGCCGAGTTGACGACTTCTTCCAATTGGGCATGCTGATGTGTCGCGATGCTCTTGACCGCAATGAAAGCTGTGGAGGCCACTTCCGTTCTGAGTACCAGACAGATGATGGCGAAGCACTTCGTGACGACGTGAACTACTGCCACGTTGCCGCATGGGAATGGGGCGGCGACCCAATGACACCAAACCTGAATGTTGAACCACTTGAATTCGAAACAGTTCACCTCGCAACCCGGAGCTACAAATGAGTAATCACCTCAAAAACATCACATTGCGCATTTGGCGTCAGGCTGGTCCTGCAGCAAAGGGCAATTTCGAGACTCATGTGGTCGACGAAATCACTGACGAAGCTTCGTTCCTCGAGATGCTCGACATGTTGAACGACAAACTCGTCACAGAGGGCAAAGAGGCAGTGGTGTTTGACCATGACTGTCGTGAAGGCATCTGCGGCACATGTTCACTCATGATTGACGGACAAGCACACGGACCACAACGCGGAACAGCCACATGTCAGTTGCACATGCGTCAGTTCAAGAGCAATGACACCATCACCATCGAGCCATGGCGTGCCTCTGCTTTCCCGATCATCAAAGACTTGATGGTGAATCGTTCTGCATTTGACCGCATCATCGAATCGGGCGGTTACATCACTGCGGAAACTGGCGGAGCACCAGATGCAAACCTGATTCCTATCTCCAAAATCGTGGCTGACGCCGCGATGGACTCAGCAGCCTGCATCGGTTGCGGAGCATGCGTTGCCGCATGTCCAAACGGTGCTGCCAACTTGTTCACTGGTGCAAAAATTGCCCACCTCAGTCGCCTGCCTCAGGGTCAGGCCGAGCGTTACTCACGCGTTGAGGCCATGGTGGAAACCATGGACGAGAAATTCGGTTCATGCACAAACCATGGCGAATGTGAAGCCGCGTGCCCGAAGGAAATTTCCATCGACGTTATTGCCCTTATGAACAAGGACTATCGCAAGGCCAAGTTTGCAAACCGCAAGGATCTTGCTCGCAAATAAGCCGTTTCGGCTGGGGGCTTTCTAGCGCTCTCGGGTACTGTCATTTCCATGACAATTCCTGCTGTCCCCGCATCTCTTCCTGTCACTCTGGCGGCACTTCGTGCCTCAGGCTGGAAATCCATTCCTGTCAAGGAAGAATTGCGCGCCAACGCCGTACGCAATATCTCTGCTGGCCTGCCTTTGTTTGAAGGTGTCATGGGGTACGAAAACACTGTGATGCCCCAACTAGAAAATGCGTTACTTGCAGGACACGACGTTGTCTTCCTCGGTGAACGCGGTCAAGCAAAGACACGAATGATTCGTTCACTGACTGATCTTCTCGACGAGTGGATGCCAATCATCGCAGGCAGCGAAATCAATGATGACCCGTACAACCCAGTGTCACGTCACGCCCGAGACGTCATTGCAGCAGAGGGCGAGAACGCTCCTATTTC
>CAMDVC010000152.1 GCA_945878785.1 Bifidobacterium breve
ATCAGCCGATGGAACCTTCCATCTGCAATTCAATGAGGCGACTCCACTCAACTGCATATTCCATTGGCAATGTGCGGGTAACAGGCTCAATGAATCCGTTCACCACCATGCTCATGGCTGCTTCTTGAGTGAGTCCACGACTCATGAGATAGAACAACTGCTCATCAGCAATCTTTGACACTGTTGCTTCGTGACCGATTTCTGCGTCTTTTGCGCCCACTTCCATGTACGGGAATGTGCGGCTTTCGCTTTTGTCATCAAGAATCAATGCATCACACTGCACGTGGCTCTTGCAGCCATATGCACCTTCGTCAATGCGAACAAGTCCACGGTATGCAGTGATGCCGCCATCTTTGCTGATTGACTTCGACACAATCTTTGATGTGGTCTCCGGAGCTGCGTGCACCATCTTTGCGCCAGCATCTTGATGCTGACCGGCACCTGCATACGCAACAGACAACACTTCACCAGTAGCTTTTGGCCCCATCAAATAAACGCTTGGGTATTTCATGGTGAGCTTTGAACCGATGTTTCCATCAATCCATTCCATGTGGCCTTCTGCTTCAACGCGCGCACGCTTTGTAACAAGGTTGTACACGTTTGGTGACCAGTTCTGAATGGTTGTGTATGTCACGTGTGCACTTGGCTTCACGATGATTTCAACAACAGCAGAGTGCAAAGAGTCTTTTGTCCATACAGGGGCTGAACAGCCTTCGATGTAATGCACTTTCGAACCTTCGTCAGCAATGATCAGTGTGCGCTCGAATTGACCAGCGCTCTCTGAGTTAATGCGGAAGTACGCCTGCAGTGGCATTTCACATTCCACGCCAGGTGGAACATAAATGAATGATCCACCGGACCATACAGATGTGTTGAGTGCAGAGAACTTGTTGTCGCCGGGAGGAATAACAGTGCCGAAGTACTGCTTCACAAGGTCTGGGTATTCGCGCAACGCGGTATCCATGTCGCAGAACAAGATTCCTTGTTCCTCAAGTTCATCACGGTTTCTGTGGAACACCACTTCAGATTCATATTGAGCGGTAACACCAGCGAGGTATTTGCGCTCAGCTTCGGGAATTCCCAACTTCTCATATGTGAGTTTCATTTGCTCTGGCAGGTCATCCCACTCATCAACTTGTTCCGTTGCTGGCTTCAAATAATAGAAGATGTCTTGGAAATCAATATCAGGCATGTTTGCGGCAAACCATGCAACCATCGGCTTGCGATCAAAAATTCCGAGACTGCGGATACGCAAATCTGTCATCCACTTCGGCTCGCCCTTCCACCATGAGATCTGCTCTACGACGCGTTGGTTAAGGCCTTTGACAGGCTCAAAGGCATATTCGATTTCGTCGCTCCAGCCGAGGCTGTACTTACTGAGATCAAGGTCGAATGACGTCATGTGGGGTTTCCTTCGCTTACTAACCACGGGGTTTCCCGAGGCAATTAACACTACGGCCATAGTAACAATCCCCAGGCGGTAACCCACGCAGATAGCGTCAATCCCTTCATGGAATGTTTCGGTCTCGTCGGTCTCCCCAATGCGGGCAAGTCCTCGCTCTACAACGCACTTACCGGTGGCGGGGCCTTGGCTGCTCCCTACCCCTTTGCCACGAAGGATCCGAACATCGGCATCGCCAAGGTGCCCGACAATCGCCTCCTTGCGCTGTCAGAAATGTCACAGACAAAAAGCACCGTGCATGCAGCTGTTCAAGTGGTCGACATTGGCGGCTTAGTTGAGGGTGCAAGCAAGGGCGAAGGTCTTGGCAACAAGTTCCTCGCCAACATTCGTGAAGTCGATGCAATCGTGTACGTGTTGCGCGCGTTCAAAGACCCAGACGTGATGGGCCCCGATGATCCGCTTGAACATTTGCGCATTGTTGAACTTGAACTTGCACTTGCAGACTTAGAGACAGTGGAAACACGACTCAAACGAGTGAGCAAAACTGCTCGCGTTGACAAGGGAAACCAAGAAGAAGCTGCATTGTTGCAACGTGCGTACGATGCGTTGGCTGAAGGTCTGCCTTTGTATCGCGCAGGGATGTCTGCAGATGACCGTGAAGCTCTTGCACCACATTTCTTGTTGACTAACCGCCGTGTGCTTGCTGTGGTCAACGTTGGCGAAAATGAACTTGACACGATTCCTGAAATGGAAGCTCGTGTTCGTGCAGAACTGTGCCCTCCAGGTTCTGTGCAAGAGCACGAAATTGAAGTGCTCGGCATGAGCGTGCAAATTGAAGCAGAAGCGGCTCAACTAGAGCCAGCAGACCGCGCTGAAATGCTCGAGGCTCTTGGCCTTGGTGAAGGCGCACTGACAAAAATGGTTCGCTCGGCGTTTCACTTGCTCGGTCTTCGTACCTATTTCACCACCGGAGAAAAAGAGACCCGTGCATGGACATTCCATGCTGGCGACAAAGCCCCCGTCTGCGCCGGAAAGATCCACTCTGATATTCAACGTGGGTTTATTCGTGCCGAAGTCATTCACTGGGATGAACTCATAGAGCTCGGATCATGGAATGCCGCCAAAGATGTCGGCAAGCTTCGTTCTGAAGGCAAAGAATACGAATTTGTTGACGGCGACGTCACCGAGTTCCGCTTTAACGTATAGGCAGCGACACGGAGGTCACCATGAGTGCACCACAAGAACTCGAGCCCATCTGGCTTGTCAGCAAAGGCAATGTGTTAGCAGCTGGCGTTCGTACCGTGACTCGTGCTCAACGACGTCGCGGCCTCATTGGCGTTGCTGTTATCGAACAACCTCTCGTGCTTGCACCATGCAATTGGGTGCACACGATCGGCATGAAAGCAACAATTGATGTTGCCTACGTTGCTTCGAACAACATCGTGATGCAGACTGCAACCATGAAACCGTGGCGAGTCGGTGCTCGTATTCCTACAACAGCACTGATTATTGAGGCTGCTGCAGGTTCATTCGAACGCTGGAATCTACGTGTTGGTGACGAAGTTGAGGTACGCCATGTCGAGCGATGACATTGTCACTTCAGCAATTCACGCAGGTCTATGGTTGGTTGCAACACCAATCGGAAACCTTGAAGACTTGTCGCCTCGCGGAGCAGCCGTGTTGCGCGCAGCAACAATTATCTGTTGTGAAGACACCCGCCATAGTGGCTCGCTTCTCAAACGCATTGGT
>CAMDVC010000153.1 GCA_945878785.1 Bifidobacterium breve
CGCAAGAAGCCAAAGTGTGGCGCAATAAGAAATTCAAGGCTGGCTTCGGATGGATTACCGGACCAAAGAAATACGGCGGCCGCGAACTTCCCGGTGCATACGATCGTTTGTACAGCCAACTCGAAGTGCAATTCCGTATTGCCGACCAAAGCTGCTTTGGTATTGGTCTTGGCATGGTTGCTCCAACAATCCTTGCGCACGCAACTCCTGCAGCTCTCGACCTGTACATCAAGCAAATGTGGAGCGCAGAAATTATTGGTTGCCAATTGTTCTCAGAGCCAGGTGCAGGTTCAGACCTTGCATCACTCACCACAAAAGCTGTCAAAGACGGCGACGAGTGGATCATCACTGGTCAAAAAGTGTGGACCTCAGGTGCGCACTACTCAGACATCGGCGAAATCATCTGCCGTACCGACTGGGATATGCCAAAGCACAAGGGTCTTACTGGCTTTATTGTCGACATGAAAGCTCCTGGCGTTGACATTCGTCCACTCAAGCAGATGACCGGCGGCGCAAGCTTCAACGAAATCTTCTTCAACGAAGTGCGCGTACGTGATGACCACCGTCTTGGTGACATCAACAACGGCTGGAACGTGGCTCTCACCACCCTCATGAACGAGCGTGCGTCAATCGGTGGCGGCAACGCTGGCGACAGCAACTTGCTTACTCGCGTTGTTGCAATGGTGAAGCATTACGGACTCGACACAGACCCACTTATTCGTGTGCAACTTGCAGACATCGTTATGAACTACCGCATTGCAGCTATGAACGCTCAGCGCACCGCCGCATCTGCAAAGGCCGGAAAACTTCCTGGACCTGAAGGTTCAGTTGGCAAGATGGTGTTGGTGAACAACCAAGCTCGTCTTGTGAAGTTCGTGTCACATGTTCTCGGACCAAAGCTCATCGCGGACAGCGGCGAGTGGGGCACCTACGCATGGTCAAACTTCGTCCTTGGTGCACCTGGCCTTCGTATTGCCGGTGGATCAGACGAAGTGATGCGCAACATCGTTGGTGAGCGCGTGCTTGGTCTTCCAAAAGACATGGGAATCGACTCTGTGTCTCCTTTCAAAGACATCAAAGTCTCAGGCGCTAAGAGCTAGACACCCAGGTTCCACGACTTGCGATGCAAGTCGGTGACTCCGTGAATCTTTATTGCATCAATGTGTACTGCTGCGCCATAACCCTTGTTGCCGCTCCAGCCGTAGTGTGGGAATTGCTCATGTAACTGCGTCATCAATGCGTCACGTTCTACTTTGGCAATCACACTGGCTGCTGACACACTTGCGCAATTCTGGTCGCCCTTAATGCGCGTCACGATACGTGGCCCATCATCTTCTTCAAGCAGAAAACTATTGTTGCCGTCAAGAATGATGATGTCTGGTCGCAACCCGAGCGCCGTTAACGCCCGACTGCCCGCAAGACTTAGCGCAGTCATGATGCCGTACTTGTCGATCTCTGCTGCTGTTGCAGAACCTGTTGCCCACGCAAGACCCCACTCTTTTGCAACGGGCACCATTGCTTCTCTGCGTTTCGGTGTCATCAATTTCGAATCGGCCAAACCTTCAGGCACCGCGCCAATAGTTGCATCAACGGCAACAACTCCGATGGTGACTGGCCCTGCAATTGCGCCACGGCCCACTTCATCCATTCCGGCAATGATGCGTGCGCCAGTTGCCATGAGTTCGCGCTCGTATTCAAGAGTGGGAACTGGTCGTGCCATACGGTGAAGCGTAGGCTTCGAACATGGCTCGCTCCGCATCAATCACTGTCGGTAACTATGTGTACACGGCTCAAGATGCAAAGGGCACCCTTGACGAGCTAAACGATATTTGGGGCCACCACACGCATGAGTCCTCTATCCCCGATGGCTGGCTAGCCGGAGCACGCGGATATCTCGCAGAGATGTCATCACTTGCGGGAATTTCATTGCCGTCGCTTGAGAATGTTGATAACGCATTCGCTGCAGTCCATGCGTCTGTGATGGAGAAATACGATCAACTCACCGACCCGCAGATTGAGTCACTGCTTGCGGCTATGTGGAGATTCTTTCCCACTATGCGTTCTCTTGCGCTTGACCATGTCGGCACTGTTGCCCACTTGCATGCATCCAAAGGATTACCGAAGAAGCCGCTGAATTCTGCTGTGATCGGATGGAAGGGTGTTGAAGGCGACGTGCAGTCTTGGCGAGTCGGTCATGGACGCCCATGGCAAGCACTATGCATTTGGTCAACAGACGCCCTTGAAACTTTGCGCGCAGAAGGCCACCCGATTAGCCCAGGGTTCGCCGGAGAAAACATCACAGTTGCAGGAATTCCAGCTGAAGCGTTTCGCCCAGGTGCACATTTTCGCATTGGAACCATGCGCGGATTTCTCACGTCATATGCAATTCCATGCAAGCAGAACAACGATTGGTTTCTGAACAAGGACTACAAACGCATGAGCCATGAACGCGGCGATCAATGCCGTCTCTATGCGATGGTCACCACGTGTGGCGACATTGCTGTTGGCGACACGTTTGAATTATTCACTGACCGCTAGCGAAGAGGGTTCAGACATCGTCTGTACAGCCGCTCAGAGCGCCTCTCGCGCGTTCTAAACAGAGACTGGTGCTGCCAGCAGTGCTTCACCTGAAGCATCTGTGGTGTGCCATGACGGGTCAGCTGTGCCACCCGTAATCAACAAACCGGCTGCACCTGTGATTTCCCACAACACAGCAGGTCGCGGCCCGTGCCAACGCACTGCAAATGAAATCGTGCGGTAAGGGTCCGCAGTCAACCCGTGAGCTTCAAACGCTGAGCCCCACCAAGTTTCTGGAATGCCATGAGGCAGCAACACACAGTGTCCACCACTTGGCGACGCCTGTGCCAATAATGATTCAGCCCACGCAATTGCTCCGAGTCCGCCAGGGATCTCAATAGGAAGTTCCGCTACGTCGCGGTCAGACATACGCAACCACGTAGAGCCAATATCGTTCGCTGCGACTTCGTCTTCTAGCAATACACATGCCCGCGCAGCAGTCGCCATGAGATGCGGTGTATCCCACTGCAACACTTTGGCGCGCTTCTCTGCTTTCACACGGCGCTGCACTGCTTCCACTACGTC
>CAMDVC010000154.1 GCA_945878785.1 Bifidobacterium breve
TTGCCATTTCAGATTTTTACTTTGATTGGCTTACATCGTGTTACCGAGTACGGAGCCGTATTGCGAGCTGCTGGACGAAGTGTAGAAATCGTGTACTCAAGCCTCATCTTGTTGGGCTCCAATCTTGTGTTTGGCTATATCGGACTTCAAATGCGCGGATTAGTCGGATTGACAATCGGGTCTGTTCTTGCATTCTTGGTGGCATGGGTATGGATTCTGAGCCGATTGAAGAATGTTTTTGCTGTCTCCATGCGTCACGTGTTCCCGTGGTCCGCTTGGACATCAAGTGTTGCAATTTCTTGCGCAACAGCAGCCGTTGCCTTCTACATGTCAAAGGGCGGTGACTCAGCAGGACCGCGTCTAGGCATCAAATTAATGGTGATGGGCGGCGTGGCTGGAGCAGTAGGACTTATCAAACAACGAGATCGGAAAGTTCTGCCAATGCGCGGAAACCTACTAGAGGGGAACTCTCATGCATGAAGTGTCAGAACTAAATATGCGAAGGGATCAAGACCTAGATTTTGGTTCTCTTGCGCCTATGAGAATCGCAATTGTTGCAGAGAGCTTTCTCCCCGCCATCAATGGTGTAACAAACTCCATCCTTCGTGTGATTGAACATATGACTGCTCGAGGTCATGAAGTAACAGTGATTGCTCCATCCCCAGGCGTTACGGCATACGGAAAGGCACGAATCATCCGAGTGCCCTCTTTCGGGTTCCCTCGGTATCCAGAGTTACGCATTGGTCATTCACGGGACTTTGTCCGTGATGTTCTGCGCGAGATCAAGCCTGATGTTGTGCACCTGGGTTCTCCCGCCGTACTGGGCGCAGCGAGCTTAAAAGCTGCACAAGAACTTGGAATTCCGTCTGTTGCGATCTATCAGACCGACCTTGCTGGTTTTGCTTCTCGGTATCACTTGGGCATCGCTGGGCGTTCGATTTGGCGTTACATCGCAAAGATTCATCGTCGCGCAGATTTAACTCTGGCACCGTCTACAGCGGCTGTTTGGGACCTGCGTGAGCGCGGTGTGAACAATGTTGTGAGATGGATGCGTGGTGTCGACTTAGAGCGGTTCAATCCTTCATTTCGTGATGAAGAGTTACGTAAGTCTCTTGCTCCAGATGGACAATTGATTATTGGTTTCGTGGGTCGATTAGCTCGAGAGAAACAGATTGAACGACTGAAGGGTCTCTGTCGTATGCCACACATCAAGGTGGTCATCGTGGGCGATGGTCCGATGAAAGCCAAATTAGAAAAAGAATTGAAAGGTGCAATTTTTACGGGTTTCAAATCAGGTGAAGAGCTCAGCACGTTGTATGCATCTTTTGATGTCTTCGTACACACAGGACAAGATGAAACCTTCTGCCAAGCCGTACAAGAAGCGCTTGCATCTGGTGTCCCGGTTGTCGCACCTGCATCTGGTGGTCCACTCGATTTGGTTCACCATGGACACAATGGGTTCCTTTGGACAGAGACTTCTCGCTATTCACTAGTGGGTGCAGTCGCAGAATTGGCTAAGTACCCAGTGAAAAGGGAACGTCTGGCGGCAAATGCTCGACCATCAGTTGAAGTTCGACCATGGTGTGGTGTGATGGATGAATTGGAAGGCCATTATCGGTCAGTCATTGGTGGGCTCAGCTTTGCTTATCGTGGAGTCGCAGCATGAGCCAGATTGTTGTTTCTCTGCATGATGTTGCTCCCTCAACAGCTGAATTGTCACGGCGCTGGTTGGAGTTGTTGGAAACTCTTGGAGTACGCGCGTCGTTGCTAGTAATTCCAGGGCGCTGGAACGGGCAAGAATTAAGTCAGTCTCCAGCATTTGTTGATTGGCTTCATGCTGCTGAATCGCGCGGACATGAAATTGTTCAACACGGCTTGTTGCATACACGAGACAAGAATTTCGCGTCAACGTCTAATCGATCTCGAATCGGACAGTTGTTGGGCAGAGGCTGCCAGGAATTTTGGGAACTTCCCTATGAGGAAGCATTCAAACGCCTGATACACGGTAAGTCCATCATGGCCAAATGTGGGTTTCAAACGACAGGTTTCGTTGCACCAGCATGGATGATGTCTGATGGAACGCTTGATGCACTTCGTGACACAGGTTTTCAATACACGAATGACCATACGCATCTGATCAATACCCAAACTGGTGCAAAAAAGTTTGTCGTGGTCACGTCGCAGCGCCCACGAAGCCTTCTCAGTCTTCCGGGCGTAGCGGTTACCAATGGCATAGCCAAATATGCCGAAACACGAGGGAAGCCCCTGCGGATTGCAATTCATCCTGCTGACTTGATGTCTCCTCGCTTGCGAGAGGCAAACTTGAAGTTGATCACTCAGTTTCTTTCTCGGGGCTATGTCTCAATGACATACGACGAGATGTGCACGCTTGAGTTCCCGTCTTCGCCGCATTCAAATTTAGAGAATTACAAGAGGGACCAACTGACATGAAAATTGTCCAGGTCGCAAATTTTGTCCACGAGACTTCGGGAGGAATACGGACTGCATTAGGAGCACTTCAGACTCAATATCTTGCCCACGGGCATGAGGTTGTGCTTATTCGGCCTGGCATTGAGACACATGTAGATGACACGAAGGTGGTGAAGAACTTTCTGATTCGTGGGCCAGTTCTCCCGATGACTGGTGGCTATCGCGTGATTGCTGGTCGACGCGAATTGAAACATATTCTGCTCAGTCTTCAACCTGATGTCGTGGAGTTATCCGATAAGTCGACCTTGTTCTGGGTGGCGAAATGGTGCAAGAAGAACGGCATTGCGTGTGTTGTCATTTCTCATGAACGAACAGATTTGGCTCTCAATTCATTGGGGTGGAAACGATTCCCTTTGATTCCCATCGTGAGCTATTTCCGTCAAGCCATCTCCCGCTCAGCAGATGCGATTGTCTGTGCGTCTCGCTTCGCTGCTGCAGAGTTTGATGACCAGTCAGACAAAGTACGTATTGTCCCTCTTGGTGTTGATTGCTCCCAATTCTCTAGTAGTCGTAAATCACCTGAATGGGGAACACCATTCACGCTTGTTGTGTGCGCTCGGTTATCTCCAGAAAAGAACGTAGATGTCGCAATTGAAGCTCTTCG
>CAMDVC010000155.1 GCA_945878785.1 Bifidobacterium breve
AAGCGTCTCGGAGTTTCACTCAAACTGGGCCGTGACCGAGCACAAATTGCAGAAACCCGTATTAACGGCCATGCAGTTGTCCTTGCAATTCCCACCACGTACATGAATGACTCTGGAGAGGCCGTTGGTCCACTAGCACGTCGTTACAAGATTGAAGACCCAGCGAACATCATTGTTGTTCACGACGAACTTGATCTTGAGCCTGGCATTCTTCGTCTCAAAGTTGGCGGTGGACTAGCCGGTCACAACGGACTGAAGTCAATTTCTGCACATCTGCACACCGATGATTATGTTCGGGTGCGCATCGGAGTTGGAAAGCCTTCGTCGAAAGATGTCGGCGCTGACCATGTGTTGTCGTCTATTCCAGCAGCAGAGCGTCGCATTCTTGATGTTGCGGTTGAGGTTGCTGTTGACTCGATTGAAAGCATCATTTCAGGCGGAATTGCAGCCGCAATGCAGGACTTCAACGGACGGTGAGCACTTCTTCTCCCACACTGCAATCACTTGGCACCCTCGCAACACGGGTAGCGAACGAACCAGGTATCGATGCAATCGCAGGCCAGCGAGATGCTGTTCTTGCAGTCCCTGAAGTTGCACGAGTAACAGTTCTTGCAGCTCTCATCAACAACACAACCCGTCGCCCGATTGTCATTGCAACACCGACCGGAACAATGGCGCAATCAATTGCAGAAGATCTCGCAGCGTTTCTCAGTCCTGATGCAATTGAATTTTTCCCGTCATGGGAAACACTCCCCTTCGAACGAGTGAGCCCAACAGTTCTCACAATGGGTTCACGCATGCGCACTATGTGGCGAATGCGCCAAGGCAAAAACGCCCCAACTGTCATCGTTGCAGGCACTCGAGCCTTATTGCAGAAGCTTGCTCCGGGTTCCACCATGCTTGAGCCAATTCACATTGCTGTTGGCAACACCCTCGACATTGATGCACTCTGTGAACAGCTGGTGCATTGCGGTTATCGCAGAAAAACCATTGTGGAACATCGTGGTGAGTTCGCTCGACGCGGCGCCATCGTTGATATTTTCCCAAGCACAGACGACGAACCAATTCGTGTTGACATGTGGGGAGACGATGTTGAACGACTCACCCACTTCACTGTGGCTGATCAGCGAAGCACAGATGAAATCACCTCAGTTGAGATTTTCCCTGCGCGTGAATTGCTGCTTGTCGACGGAGTGCAAGATCGCGCGCGTGAACTGATTGCCTCAGAGCCGTGGGGTCGCGAGCAGTGGGAACGCTTGTCAGAGGGGCAAATATTTGACGGCATGGAAAGTTGCCTTCCATGGCTCACGGAATCTGATGATTTGATAACAGACCATCTTGGTGATGATGCATTGGTCATCATGGTGGAACCACGGCGGATGGGCGAGCGTGCTCGCGAACTTCTTGCAGATGAAGATGACCTCGCAAAAGCATTGGCTACTTCCTGGGCGCGCGATGAAAACGTGTCATTCCCACGACTACATGTTGAAGCTGACCGCATTTTCTCAACAGGCAACCGCACTCCGACCATCTCGATGATTCCCACGGCCGAATCCGTTGATGGCCCCGCCGTGCCGGCCTCTGGCTGGGGACCAATTGTTCACGACCCTGCATCGTTCGTTCGCCGCATCAACGAAATGCTCAGCGAAAAGTGGAGCATTGTCATTACAGCAGAAACTCCTGAATCAATTCCTCGGTTACTTGACCTGATGCGTGGTCACGGAATTGACTTCACAGCTACCAATGACGCAAAAAAGATCGCCACTCCTGGTGCATGGGTCACCTTTGCTCCGCAATCACGCGGCGCATCTCTTCCGAATTCACGTGTTGCAATTATCTGTGAGGCTGATCTCAGTGGTCGCCGCCGTACTCGTTCATCACGACACACCAAAGCACGATCATCTGGCACTATTTTTGAAGACTTGAAGCCAGGTGGCTACGTAGTACACGCGCATCATGGTGTCGGCAAGTACGAAGGCATGGTCAAGCGTTCCATTGGTGGCGTCGAACGTGACTACTTGCTTATTGCATACAAGGGTGGCGACAAGCTCTATGTTCCGACAGAACAAATCGGAGTCATTCGTCAATATGTTGGTGGTGAAGCACCCACCTTGCATCGCATGGGTGGTTCAGACTTTGCTCGCGCCAAATCCCGTGTGCGTTCCGCTGTTCGCGAAGTGGCCCAGGAACTGGTGTTGTTGTATCAACGCCGCGTCTCAGCAGTGGGTCATGCATTCCCACCCGACACTCCATGGCAATCAGAGATGGAAAACGCCTTTCCATTTATTGAAACTCCTGATCAGTTAGTCGCTATCGCAGCAATTAAGACCGACATGGAAAGCGAAGTACCCATGGACCGCCTGCTGTGCGGCGATGTCGGCTTCGGAAAAACAGAAGTTGCTGTGCGCGCGACATTCAAAGCAATTCAAGACGGTAAACAAGTGGCCGTACTTGTGCCCACAACTCTCCTAGCCACACAGCACGGCAATACTTTCTCTGAACGATTTGCCGGTTACCCCATCAAAGTTGAAGTGCTCTCTCGCTTTCTCACCAACGCCGAAGCGAAGAAAGTAATAGCTGGCTTGAAGTCGGGTGACATTGATTGCGTCATCGGAACACACCGTCTCCTGCAGGACAGTATCGAATTCAAAAATCTTGGACTCCTTATCGTCGACGAGGAACAACGATTCGGCGTGCAGCACAAAGAAGCAATGAAACGCATGAAGACAAACGTGGACGTGTTGTCAATGTCGGCAACACCTATTCCACGAACACTCGAAATGAGCCTCGTCGGAATTCGTGATCTGTCTCTCTTGCAGACTCCCCCAGCAGACCGTCAGCCGATTCTTACTTTTGTGGGTGAACAAAGCGAACAAGTTGCTATTGAAGCAATTCGGCGCGAGCTGCTTCGCGAAGGCCAGGTCTTCTGGGTGCATAACCGAGTGCAATCCATTGAAGAACGAGCAGCAGAAATTCGTGAATGGGTTCCAGAAGCTCGTGTTGCAGTTGCCCACGGCCAAATGGACGAAGCGAACCTTGAACAAATTGTTCTTGACTTCTGGGAAGGCAACTTTGATGTGTTGGTATG
>CAMDVC010000156.1 GCA_945878785.1 Bifidobacterium breve
CATGCTTGCTGCCACACTTCTCGCCCTTGCAGCAGCAGTGTTACACGCGGGCTGGAATCTATGGGTAAAGCAAAGCGAAGACCGCTGGATTGCTCTGTGGGGCCAGATGGCCTGTGCCGGAATCATATGTGCGGTAGTGCTTGTTGGCCTCGGCGGAGCCCACAACATTGCATGGTGGCCCCTTGCTGCAAGTGCCGTGATTCATTCGTTCTATGCCGTGTTTCTTGCTCGTGCATACAACCTCGGCGACTTCTCAGTGGCCTATCCCATTGCCCGCGGCACAGGTGCGCTTCTCGCCGCAATCGGCGGCATTCTGTTCTTGTCCGACCACTTATCAGTTTTGATGTTCGTCGGGATCGGCATTGCAGTTCTTGGAATTCTGCTTCTCGCGGGACCGTCCGACAACAAACATGTTGTTGCAGCACTGATGGTCTCAGTAACAATCGGTGCGTACTCCGTGATCGACAGTTATGGCTCCCGACACATGGGTGGCAACTTGTATCCGTTATTTCAGTCAACACTGCAAGCGGTGACTTTGTCAGCGTATGGTCTCGCAACGGGTCGACGTCATGACATGGCGATTGCGCTCGCTTCAACATGGAAACGATTTTGTGTTGCAGGCATTGCATCCGTTGCTACCTATTGGATGGTGCTGATTGCAGTGCAAAAGGCGCCCGTCGGCTACGTCACCGCAGTGCGCGAATCAAGCGTTGTCATTGTTGCACTAGTTGGCACTCGCTACCTTGGTGAAAAGGATATGAAGCGACGCGTTTTTGCCGCGTGCATGGTGGTTGTCGGACTCGGCGTTCTGATAGCTGGTCGCTAATTAGAAGTAAATGATTTTTTCGGCGCTTGCTTCAGCTTCATCAAGATCTGCTGTGTATGCACCAGTCGACAAATACTTCCAGCCACCATCACACACGATAAACACAATGGTTCCTTCGTTGATTTCGCCTGCGACTTTCACTGCACCAGCGAGCGATGCCCCTGCAGAAATGCCGGCAAAGATTCCGCACTCTTGCACCAATCGACGTGCCCATTCAATGGATTCACGAGGACGAACGACACGCTTGCGGTCGAGAACATCACGTCCGTGCCAATTTTCGAACACTGGCGGAATGTAGCCATCTTCGATGTTGCGCAAACCTTCAACGCGTTCACCAAGTGGCGGTTCAACAGCAATGATTTTGATGTCTGGGTTTTGTTGCTTGAGGAATGTCCCGACACCCATCAAAGTTCCACTTGTGCCTAACCCAGCAACAAAGTGAGTGATTTCAGGGCAATCGCGCCAGATCTCTGGGCCGGTACCTTCAAAATGAGCACGTGGGTTTGCATCGTTTGCATATTGGTACAAGAAGCACCATTCAGGATGCTGTGCAGCCATCTCTTGCGCACGACTTACTGCACCATTCGATCCTTCTTCACCAGGAGTGAGAATGATGTCTGCACCAAACACTTCGAGCATCTGACGACGTTCAATGCTGACTGATGTCGGCATGAGAATCGTGATTGGGTAGCCCTTCATTTTTGCAATGGCAGCTAACGCAATTCCGGTGTTGCCAGACGATGGTTCAAGAATGCGCTGTCCAGGAACCAAACGGCCTGTGCGCTCTGCATCTTCGATCATTGATTTAGCAATGCGATCTTTCACAGAACCGAATGGGTTCTGGCTTTCCAATTTCGCTACTAAGCGCACATTGGGGTTCGGCGACAGAATCGACACATCAACCATTGGGGTATTGCCCACTAGTTCGAGCGAATTCTGCATTACAAAAACGGAGCCACCATTTCGGCGGACATCAGCAATGGACATGTGCGCCTCCTATGGCTTTGTCGGATTACCTCATGCAACCCTTCGGGCTCTCGGGCTATTCCCGACAACTCTGGTCATAATTGTAACCTTTGAATCCGGAGTTGTCACTCCCTTAGTTACTTGTCACCTCTTTGATTACAAGGGAACGATGGTCTCTTCAGAGATCTGCTCGCCCACAATGCGGTAGGCCCGCGATTCGGGCGCTCCCCGCTTCAGGCTGACAATGATGTAGTGCCAGTCAGAATCTGGCGCCTGAGCCACGTCTGTGGGGCTGGGGTACGGGTCTGTGTGGGTATGGCTATGGACGCACCCAATGATGTCGAACCCTTCAGCTTCAGCAGCCAATTCGGCACGCAAATGCTCTTTCGGGTCAATGGTGTACACCTTTGCGCTGTGGGCCACGTTTGTGGTTGCAACAAAGCGGGCAACACGATTCAGACTGCGATCACCAATGAGAAGGCCACACGCCTCTTCAGGAAAGCAGTGATACGCATGCGCTGCCATTGCCTTAATGGCGCCGGACGGGACAAATAGTTGCGAAGAAAGAGACTCTGACATCGCCCCGAAGGCTAGCGGTACGCTTCGGTACCCATATGGCAAAGAGCCCCAACACCAATCTGGCGACCAATCGCAAGGCACGGCACGACTATGAGATTCTCGATGTAGTCGAGGCTGGCATTGTGCTGCTCGGAAGCGAAGTGAAAAGCCTGCGCGGTGGCATGGTGCAATTGGTGGACGCATACGCCCGAGTGATTGATGGTGAAATGTGGCTTGATGGAGTTCACATTTCCCCATACCGATTTGCAGTGGGAGCCGGCGCACATGACCCAGACCGCGCTCGCAAACTGTTGCTACACCGTTCAGAAATTGAACGCCTCCATGATCGCATCGCCCGCGAACGTTTGGCACTTGTTCCTCTTGCCATCAAACTTGTTGACGGAAAAGTCAAAGTTGAACTTGCACTTGCTCGTGGTCGCCGCAAAGGCGATAAGCGTCAAGTGATTGCCGAACGCGATGTGCAGCGTGAAATGCAACGGTCTCTTGGCCGCCAACGCAAAGGCATGATTTAGCCCGTGCATTTGTGGCAGACCAGTGGCCTACACTGAGGTCCTCACCAAAAACAATGGGGCTGACAGGTTTCGACACCAGTTTCGTTGTTCGTACGTGCGACCCGAATTGCTCAGATTCGTTAAACGGGGCAAAAAACAGAATTGCCAACGAGCAGTTCGCTCTCGCAGCCTAATTCTTAGGTTGTAGAGAGACAT
>CAMDVC010000157.1 GCA_945878785.1 Bifidobacterium breve
CCAATAACAACACCTAAGACTGGTGCACCTGCAGTAACAAAACTCCATAACCCGAGTGGACGAACCCGTTCATTCGGCTCAAACAATCTGTTCACGTAGGCCATGGCTGCTGGGCCTGTGGCAGAACCAGCAGTCGCAGACAGCAACCGAAACACCACCATCGACGTAGCATCCCAGGCAAAGGCGGTGAAGCCAGCAAAGATTCCGGCGAATAACAAGCCATATACATAGACCTTTTTGTGGCCGTACAGGTCACCGATTTTTCCGTACGCAGGACCAACGACACCGAACGCCAACATGGGCCCCGTAATTGACCAGTTCAAGACACTGACAGACGAGTTCAAGTCAGTCGCAATTGTCTCTAAAGACACCACCAAGATTGTGATGGTGACACTAGTAGTACATAATCCAGCGAGCACAACAAATAACGTCGCCCATTTTTTTGTGAGGCCAACTTTCCGAGCAATCTTGCGCGGAATCATCAACGTCCATGGAACAACAGATACTTCGTCAACACCACCTTGTTCAAAAGTGATTGTTGCTTTCCCGTGTGGGGCGAGCTCTTCGTTTTTGTCGTTGCGGGAATTCATGGGGGGAAACCCAGTTTAGTTCGTTACTTCTTCACCTCAGCGGCCATTGCCTTGAGTGCTTCTGTGAGTTTGGACACTTCCCAACGATCATTCTGATTCACGGTCTCTGCACGTTCCCATGATTTGATGCGAGTGACTTCGCCAGCAGCAACATAGAACGTTTCGCCTGTGAATTCACATGCTTCAGATGATAGGTAGCACACCAACGGAGAAATATTGGCTGGGTCCCACTCGTCGAACTTTGCTGCATCAGTAGGCGCACCAATTCGATCGCCAAGACCTGGTGTCGCAAGAGTCAAACGCGTACGTGCCCCAGGCGCAATGGAGTTGCTTTTCACGTTGTATCGAACTAGTTCCTTCGCAAGTATTTGCGAGAATGTGGCGATTCCAGTTTTCGCTGCACCATAGTTTGATTGTCCAGGGTTTGAAAACAATCCGGATGTAGATGATGTATGAACAATGTGGCGCTGCTTTGTTACGCCAGCCTTGAATTGCTCACGCCAGTATGCCGCTGCCCACCGTGATGGTGCGAAGTGGCCCTTGAGGTGAACTGCAATTACTGCATCCCATTCGCTTTCTGTCATGTTGACCAACACGCGGTCGCGCAAGATGCCCGCATTGTTCACCAAGATGTCAAGGTCTCCGAATGTTTCAACAGCAGCATTAACCATGCGCTGTGCACCTTCCCAATCAGCAACGTTGTCGAAGTTTGCAACAGCTTCGCCACCCATGGCTTTGATTTCGTTTACGACTTGTTGTGCAGGTGCTGCATCTTCGCCCGAACCATCATTCGCGCCGCCAAGGTCATTGACAACCACTTTTGCGCCCTCTGCTGCAAAAAGAAGCGCATGTTCACGACCAATGCCGCGTCCTGCTCCGGTAATTATCGCTACGCGTCCGTCTAGTGCTCCCATGGAAACCCCCTCGTTGAGAATCGGCACAATGCCGACAGACACGAGATTAGGGGAAGACGAGGTCGACGGTCTTACCGACAATCACGCGGGCGTAGTTCTTCACGACTTTGCCATCAACGAGGGCACTCTTCAGGCCGCGCTTTGTGTTTCCGGTGACTTTGCCGATGACCATTCCGTACTTCAACAGGCGTTCTTTCACGGTGGCGAGGTCTTTGCCGTAAATCGTGGGAATCAATGTGGTGGTTTGGCCCTTCGACACAGTGATTGTGACCGTGCCGCCCTTTGCCAACTTCTCGGCCGCAACAGGTACTTGCACTGAAATTTGTCCAGCAGGAACATCAGGACTTCCCATTGTCGGAGCTTCGACAACAACGAGACCAAGTTCTGTCAGTTTTGCAGTTGCTGCTTCAAGCGTCATTCCGAGAAGGTTCGGAACTTCGCGCATTGCTGGACCTGTAGAAACATTGATTGCAACGGTGGTGCCCTTGACGACTGAATCGCCAACTTTCAACGTTGGTTGATCTGGAACTGTCCACGACACAACAGTGCCAATGGCGACTGCTTCATCAGCAGTGTCGATTGGTGCAGCTTCAAGACCAAGTTCCGCCAATTTTGCTTTTGCATCATCTGCAGTAAGTCCTGCGAGTTCAATCAGAACAGAAAGTGTTGGCCCTTCAGAAACCACCATTGTGATTCCGTCACGCTTTGCAAGGTTGGCGCCCAGCACTGGATCTGTGCGAATAATTTGTCCGGCTTGCACGCTGTCACTGCGTTCCTTCACGACAGTGATTCCCCATCCGAATGGTGACACTTGGTTGCGTGCTTCAGCTTCAGTAAGCCCTACAAGCGCAGGTACAGGGTTTTTAGGGTTGAGAACAGTGAAGTATGCGCCAACGCCTGCACCAGCAATAAGGGCAATAACTACAACACCAATTGCAATACGGCGACCCCAACGCTTCTTTGGCCGAACCACCTGAGATGTTGGGTCTTCGGCAGCAAGAACTCGCAAGGAATCTGCGTCCATTGCAATTGGGCCGGTGTCGTCACCACCGATAGTGAGTGGAGTTCCGGCAGAACCATCGGTGATAATCAGGGCTGTAGGAGCGTCGATTACTTCACTGCCGCCGAACTTTGGAGTAGTACGAATAAGAATCGGCTCATTCGGTGCAACATTCTCGACTGGCGGCATCATTGAAATGTCAGGACGCACAACTGGTTGCGATGGATCTGTTTGCGCAACTTCGGCGTCGAACAGTCCGGTACCAACAACATCAATTGGAGTTGGTCGTGGCAAATTCTCTGCAGACTGAACAAGAGCTTGTCCGAATTCGCGCGGAGAAAATCTTTCTGAGGCAGTTGGTCGACCAGCATGTTCAAGCACTTGTGCCAACGCACCAAAATCTGCATTCACTGGCAACAACTTTCCGGAACGATTTGCAAACGCTGCAGCGACAGTTTCTCCGGCAAACGGCACATCACCTGTCATCGACTCGACAAGAATGAGTGCAAGCGAATACACGTCGGACGACGCACTGCGTGCTCCGCCCTCTGCCAATTCAGGAGCGCTGTATGT
>CAMDVC010000158.1 GCA_945878785.1 Bifidobacterium breve
ATTGCAGTCAACATGGCCCAATCGGCGTGGCGAACACCACTTGCATAGTTCCACGTGCCGTTCATCAGCACGCCGCCATCAACGCGGGTAAACGTTCCGGTTGGCAATGCCACTGCTGCGAGAAACGGTGACGGATCTGAGCCAAACAATAATTCAACGCCCTCGTCACTGAGGCGTGACCCTGCAGCAGCTGCTGCACCTGCGTGGTTGAAACCAGTCCATGCTGCTGTTGCGTTTGAATAACTCAATGCTGTGAAATAACGGCACTGGTCTGCCAACAACAGACGATCGCCGCCGGCTTCAAGAGGTGCCTTAATCATGGGTACGCGAATCTGGCGCATGAGGTCCACCAGGGCTGGTGGAGCATCGCCTAGTTCTTCTGACTCTGCTGCAGTTGCATCAAATTGCGAATGCAATGCAGAGATCTCACTGACTAATTGTTCGATAGGACGGGCCACGTGGCTACCCATGCGTGATGTTGTCATTGTCATTAGAAAACTCCTTCGTAACTGCCACCGTCAAGTTGCAGGTTTTGACCACTGATATATCCGGCTTGTGCCGCACAGAGAAATGCAAAAGCATCACCAAATTCATCAGGACGACCAAGACGACCCGCCTTGATTGATGCGATCTGTTGTGCTCGCGCTTCTTCATACGTGATGCCAAGCATCTTCATTGCAACGTGAGCCATTTGTTCTTGGCGAGCGGTATCAAATCGTTCTGGCAACAACTGGTTCACGGTGATATTGAATTTCGCAAGGTCTTTCGACAAGCCCTTCAAAACTCCTGTGAGGCCCAGACGTGTTCCGTGCGACAAACTCATGAATGAGTTGGGCGATTTCACCATTGCCGAACTAACGGCAACAATGCGGCCAAATCCGCGCTCTCTCATGCCAGGCACAACGCGCTGCACAAGACCTAATGGCCCAGTGAGTGCTTGCAATACTGCGCTATTCCAATCATCAATTTCAATATCGAGAAAGTTCTTTGGTGACGGCCCTTGACCGTTGAGCAAAAGAATGTCTGGCGTCGGACATGCGGCCATTAGTTCATCTTGCACGCTTGACGTTGCAGAATCACCCACAACTCCAACTGCCATAACGCCATAACGCGATGTCAGTTCTGCAACTGCAACATCAACGTCTGCTTGCAGGCGACCATTGATAACAACGTTGACTCCTTCGCGCGCAATGCTTTCTGCACATGCACGTCCGAGTCCTCTACTTGAGCCAGCAAGGATGGCCCATTTCCCTTTTATTCCAAGGTCCATTGGTTACATCAATCCGCTTGCTTCGCGAGCAGCAGCAATAGCAGGAAGGTCAGACGGATTGAAGAATTCTTCAGGTGGATCTGTTGGTCCCCACACCGAGAAGCCAGACGGACCATCTTCGCCTTCCCAGTCGAGACGACGATGCACTTGATCCCACAGTTCTTCATCAACTATTTGGTCCATGTCAGAGAAGAACTCAAACATGTTTGCTGACGGATCACGCAAGTACCAGAACACATTGGCTCCGAGATTGTGTCGGCCAACACCGATGATGCTGGAGACGCGTTCGTCTTTCAACACATTTGATCCAGCAAGACCCACTGCATCAATGTCGTCTACTTCTACTGCGTAGTGATTGAGATATGACGTAGGGCCAGGCTGAATCATCAAGTTGTGGTGATCAGACTCAACGCGCATGAACGTTGCAAAACCCTTCATGATCTGGTCTGAGATGCGATAGCCCAAAACATTGGCATAGAAATCAACTGCTTCAGCAAGGAATGGCGTTCCGAGAACGACATGACCAACACGACGAATAACGGGCATTTCTGTATGCAACACTGCATCAGCACGGGTATTGACACGAGTACGTTCACCCGGGCCGTTGAACGCGCGGGTCTGAGTTGGTGTCAAAGAATGTGGCGAACCAACATCAATAACTATTGAGTGACCAAAGATTGGGTCGGTGCATCGCACTGTGGTGCTGTCTCCCGTAGAAGCAAGTCCGGCTTCAGCCAACCGCTTTGTGATCGCAGCGATATCGGCTTCAGTGTCACAACTGAGATGCATCGAGGACAAGTGGCGATGTGTGCCTTCCTTTACTTGCATCTGCACTGGACGATCAGGGGTGCCGAGCACGCCATCTGATGTCGCGCTCATTCCATGCTCCAGCCAGAAGTCGAAGAGCTCCTGCGGATTTCTGACCGCAAGTTGAATATCTAATAGTCCGTTCAGTGCCATAGGGAAATAGTACGGCATCAAACTATTTGATGTCAAACTATATGCCTATAATGGGACCATGGAAATTGGCAAATACGTAGATGAGACCGTGACGACCTGGCAAGAACAGAGGCCAGACCTTGATTTTGAGCCCATGGGCTACATGTTGCGCTTTCACGCCATGGCTGAAGCAGCGATCGGCAAGATTGAGATAATCACGAAGTCACACGGGCTCACACTTGGCGAATTCGACGTGCTGGCTACTCTTCGTCGCCACGGAACTGCCAGCACTTTGACTCCCTCATTCATTGCTGAGGTAGCAATGGTCTCGCCCTCCGGCTTGACGCATCGACTGACACAACTAGAACAATCTGGACACATCATCCGCATTGCAGACAACTCAGATAGGCGCAGTTCTCTTGTTTCAATTACAAAAAGCGGGGCCGAAGTTGCTGATCAAATCATCGCGCAGATTGCCGAACACAGTGCGCGAATGTACGCCGCGATTCCCGCCGAAGATCTTGAACAGTTCAGCAAAGTTGTCTCTCTCGTCTCAACAGAACTCGAATCAAAGGTAGTCACTCCATGACAACAACAGTTACTCTCACCGGCACAGGTCTTCCGAACGTTGCACCAGGTCGCGCCGGAGCCGGCGTATTCGTTAAATACAATGACATTGTTTTGCAATTCGATGCTGGGCGCGCCACATGTAACCGATTGATTGAAGCTGGTCTCAAACTGGCAGACCTTGATGCAGTATTCATTACCCATATTCATAGCGATCATGTTTTCGGGTTAGCCGAACTTGTTTTGTCGCGGTGGATTGAAACTCAATTCGACAAAGAAGCCACCCC
>CAMDVC010000159.1 GCA_945878785.1 Bifidobacterium breve
TCAAACGCAGTATCAATTTGCTTCGCAGTCAATGTCACTTTTGCATCGGCAGCTAATACTTCACGCAAGTGCGTGCCAGAGGAAATTGCAGTTGCTGCAGCCGATTGCACAATGCGATACGCATCATCACGGGTCATGCCCGACTCAACAAGTGCAAGCAACACAGATTGTGAGAACACAACTCCGTGAAGTGCATTCAAATTCTTCTGCATACTCTCAGTATCAACTTCAAGGTTTGAAAGCAATCGCGCCATGCGCCGAGTCATATACACAGCAAGAGATGCCGAATCAGGCAACACAATGCGTTCAGCTGACGAATGTGAAATGTCGCGTTCGTGCCACAACGGCACATCTTGCAAGCCAACCTGAGCATTGGCGCGCAACACTCGTGACAAACCACTAATTGTTTCTGCAGAAATCGGGTTGCGCTTGTGCGGCATGGCGCTTGAACCTTTTTGTCCAGGTGCAAACCCTTCGCGTACTTCGTTCACTTCTGTTCGTTGCAAGTGTCGTAGTTCAACTGCGATGGATTCAAGAGTTGTGCCGACAGATGCACACGCATACAAGAACTCAGCGTGTCGATCGCGCGCAACTACTTGTGTTGCAGGAACTGGAGTCAGCGACAAATGCTGGCCAACATGTGCTTCGACTTCAGGCTCGATATTGGAATAAGTACCAACAGCACCAGACAACTTGCACACTGCGATTGCATCACGTGCCCGCAAGATTCGTTCACGATCACGTTTTACTTGCGCACCCCACAGTGCAACCTTTGCTCCGAACGTTGTTGGTTCTGCATGGATACCGTGTGTGCGACCAATCATTGCCGTGTTGCGGTGTGACGTTGCCAATGTGGTGATCACATCAATCAAGTCATTGAGCGAATCATGAATCAGTGTTGAGGCATCACGCAATGCCCAGCACAAGCCAGTGTCAACTACATCTGTACTTGTGAGTCCGTAGTGAATCCATGAACCGGCAGGTGCACCAATGCATTCTTGTAAAACATCAACAAAAGCAGCCACATCGTGGTTTGTAATGGCTTCGCGAGCTTCCACGCGTGCCACAAATGCTGCATCAATTACTGGGGCATTACGCCGGCATTCTTCTGCAACATTTTTCGGTACAACACCTGTGGCAGCCAATGCATCAGTAACAGCAAGTTCAATCTCGAGCCATCGAGACATTTTTGCTTCTTCTGAAAACAATGCATCAGTGTCTGGTGTTGAATACCGCTTGATCATTAACGCACCACCATGGCATCACGCGATGGGCCAGTGCCCACCATCGATACAGGTATTCCCGTTTCACGTTCAACGATTTTCACAATCTGTTGAGCGCTGTGTGGCAAGTCAGCAAACTTTGTGATTCCTTCAGTGCTTGATTTCCATCCTGGCAAGGTTTCGTATACCGGCACTGCGTGCGCCAACACGTCAGGACGGTCAGGGTAGTTACGCATCACGGTTCCGTTCATGCTGTACCCAGTGCATACCTTCACTTCATCGAAGGTATCTAAAACATCAAGCTTTGTCAGGGCAATTTCAGTCAAGGAGTTCACGCGCGTTGCATGGCGCAGCATCACAGTGTCTAGCCAGCCGGTGCGGCGACGCCGCCCGGTAACAGTTCCGTATTCACGGCCTATGTCTACAAGTGCTTCACCAAGCGCATCAGTAAGTTCAGAAGGAAAAGGCCCCATACCGACACGCGTTGTGTATGCCTTTGTGATTCCTACGATGCGATCAATGTGGCGTGGCCCCAGTCCGCTACCAACAGCTGCGCCACCAGCAATTGGGTTCGATGATGTCACGTACGGGTACGTGCCGTGGTCAATATCAAGGAATGTTGCTTGCGCACCTTCCAGCAAAATGTTTTCTCCACGTTCGCGAGCATCGTGCAACAAGTTCACAGTGTCTGCAACGTACGGCGCAAGACGTTCCGCGTAGGCAACAAAAGCGGTGACGACTTCTTCCACATCAAAAGTGTCGCCACCTACATCGCTTACTTCTCGACGTGCAGCAATTGCACGCTCACGTACTCGATTTTCGAAAGCTCTGATATCAAGAATTTCACCAACTCGAATACCAGCGCGCTTGACCTTGTCAACATATGCAGGTCCGATGCCCTTCAGCGTGGTGCCAATCTTTCCGTCACCACGTGCTGCTTCAAGCGCAGCATCCAGGGCCTGATGCCACGGGAAAATCAGATGAGCGAGGCTAGACACCTTCAAGCGAGCAGTAGAGATGCCACGCGACTCGAGCGTATCGATTTCTTTGAACAAGGTGGGTAAGTCGACAACGACCCCATTACCGATAACGGGGGTCACGGTGTCGTAAAAAACGCCACTTGGGGTGAGCTGAAGTGCGTACTTTTGATCGCCGATTACGACGGTGTGGCCGGCATTGTGGCCACCTTGGTAGCGAGCAACTATCTGATGAGAAGCGGCAAGGAGGTCAATAACTTTGGCTTTGCCCTCGTCACCCCACTGGGTACCTACAACAACGGTGACGCTCATACACGCTCCTCCTTCGGAACGTGAATTAACTCTACTTGGTAGAGGCGAAACTCATCCGCTCCCTTTCACTGCCCGCAGGTAGATTTCTCTATGTGACCGCAATTCTTCGCCGCCAAACATGGTCGACCATGACCGATGCCGACAAGGAAGTCCTCTGCCACCGTGGCCTCGACGACATCTTCGACGCCGGCCTTCGTACGTCCATTAGTGCCCTTATTGAAGACGTCCGGGTGCGTGGCGACCAGGCTGTATGCGATGCGCTCCAGAAATTTGATGGCATCACTCTTACTCCCAGCCAACTACGGGTTTCGGCCCAAGAGATTGCTGATGCTCGTATTGACCCAGCGGTTGAAAACGCCATTATCGATGCCATATCTCACTTGCGCGCCTTCAATGAAGAACTACGTGAACGGTCAAGTGACTGGCAAATGGAGCTGGAGAACGGACTGACGGCTGGCGAAAAGATCACACCTATCTCAAGTGTCGGGTTGTTCGTGCCAAGCGGCAAAGCCAGTTATCCGTCAGT
>CAMDVC010000160.1 GCA_945878785.1 Bifidobacterium breve
CATGTTGTTCGGAACAATGGAAATTGCAGTACCTGTTCAACAGTTTGTGGCACGTCGCGTGCACAAGGAGTTCACGCTTCTTTTACCGCTATATGTCGCACAAACAAGTATGGCTGTCTTGCCAGCAATGGCACAGGCGATGGGGTACATGGGGGTATCAGCATGATGACAAAACCAATGGTGGATGATCTTCTCGAGGGGCTCTTAATTGCGCTTGAAAATGAGATCATTCCGTTTATTAGCAGTCCAAAGGCACAATCAACCGGGTTGATGATGCAATCAATAATTCAAGAGATTCGTCAGATTCTCCCTGTGTTTGATACGCATATTGCCATTGAACATAATCAGATGACACAAGTGCTGAGGGACATGTCTGCAACTCTTGATGGCGTAACAGGTGCAGAAGCTGATCGAATTCGGGATCGGGCTAAATCGCTTGGCACGCGGGCTGATGTGTTGGTGCCGGCAGATCAGATTCCTATTCGTGAATCACATCGTGAACTTGGCTTCGCATTGCAAGACAACATGACGGACCTTGATGTTCTGCAGCGTGCTGGTGAGACCAAAGCAGATGCGGCGTTACAGATTCTTCGCACGCACCTCATGCCCCGTCTCGTGCACGATGTTGAAACGTTGACCGTTGGTGCTGGCGTAGCCGGACGCGGTTAGATCTGAATCTAACTATTCCTTGAACGAGGGGTAGTAGTTCTCAGCGCCCATTGCGCGTACATCGGTGACCCAGTCGCCTTCGAATGGCCAGTCAGATTCCTGACCTTCCATTGGGCCCTGTATGAATCGTGCAAACGGACCAGCCTCTGGCGGTGCCATTAACGACCATGCTTGACGCTTGTACGAGAAATTGTCTGGCTGCAGACGGTGGGTCTCTCGGAAATGCTTAATCGCTGCATCTCTGTGCCCGGCATTCCACAAGTGTTGTGCAAGAGAAAAATGTGCAGAAGCTTCGGCGGTTGAAGTGTCACGGTTACCTGATCGTGCGATGACCTCGTCTGGAGACAACGCAAATTTGCTGTTGGAACCGTTTTCAATCCAGTCATACAGCGCAGCGCTATATGAATCTCTGTCTGTCACTATTTTTGAAGCCTCGGTGAGGATGTCAGTCATTCGTTGTGGAAGACCAACAGGGGGAGCACTCGGTGGAGGAGTCTTTCCTCCGGGAACCGGCGCCGGTTCTGCAGGGCGAACAATGATTCCTTCTTCATCAATCCAGATTCCGTTTGGAATATTGATAACACCAAATCGTTCAGCCATCACATGGTTGATGTCAATAAGTGATGGATGTTCTGCGTTAGCGGCTTCAATAAAGGGGCGACATGATTCGGCACCCAAGGTGTCCATTCCTACAGTGACTATTTCTAGTCCCCGTGTGTGTACTTCATTACGAAAGGCTTGCCACACTGGCAAGTCACGTGAACAACCTCAATAAGGCGCCCAAGAAACGATGACAACCTTTTTGCCACGCAACGACGACAGTTGAAACATGTTTCCGTCAACATCAGGAAGTTCTAACTCTGGTGCAACGGCAGTGGAAAGAGCTCGACCAGACATAGAAGCAGGACCAAGAGCCCACAGACCCATCTCTGCGTCATGCACAATGGGCATACCTAAACGTTCTGCAACCGCACTGACATCGACAATCCCTCGCGCAATATCAGCGTTCACTTCCTCGGGTAGGGGCACACAAATTTCTCCGTGACAGGCACCTTCAGGTTTCAACTGCCACCCCGTGGCGGTTTCGAACTCTGTGCGAGAAATTGAGAGAGATTGAAGAATCATGGTTTACGGAAGTGTAATTGAATCCAGGACTACTTGAATACCCATCACGTAGCTTTCGCCAGGCTTGCAATAGTCAAGTTTTGCGGCGAGTTCAGCGACTTCTGCTTCTGAATTCACTGGCACAAACTGCACTGTGTCCCATTTACGGCCATCGCCAATGACGGTTCCTTCTGCAGAGAAGTTGATCGCGCCAGGAAGTGCAGCAAATGCGCCAGCACGATCTGGAGTCTGACGCACGATCATTGCAACAGTGCGAAGTTCAAGTGGTGTTGGGCGGTTACGCGAGTCAAGTGATTCATCTTCTGGGCGACAGCACACCAATGTGGTGCGCATCATTCCGGCAGCCTTATGTACGTGCTTGTCACCAAAGTCTTTACGACTTTGCATTTCAATAAATGACTTACGAGTGGCATAGCGAACAATGGCAATACGATCCCAGTCTTCGTCGCCAACATTGTTGCTGGTGACGTCACCTGCGAACACAATTGTTGCGCCAATCTTGTTCAAGATTGACGCCGGGTTGTAACGGTCATCTGCTTCGCGACCACTGATTGCATGATCGACAACACCATCTTCTGAGTACTGAGCTACCTCGTGATACTTCATCAGGTTCACCATGTATAACGGGCCATCCTCTTCAGGCGGGCGAGTTGCAAGGGACATGGCGTATTCCTTGTCAATTATTCCGTAGTTGTGACTGAGGCGAGGTTTGTCTGACATGGTGTTCCTTCAAGGTTTGTAACCGACGAGGAAATCGTAAACCACAGTCAGACGAAGGGCCGTAATGAGGCCGAATAACCTGTGTATTAGAGGAGTGGGCCCCACACCTCAAGGTGGTTTGCTCGTTCCACGCGACGAATTGTACGTAGATCAAGAATCGATTCAAGGCCAGCCTTGGCGAACGCCGTGCGAATGGCGGTCTGAGAAGCTGCGTCACTTGCCGCAACCGCATCTTGAAGGCGTTGCAACAACCAGAAGCGATAGGGCATAACAGCAGTCTCTATTTCAATGCCGCGCCACGCAAACGAAGTCTTGCCAATCCCGCGAGCACCAGGGTCTGGTAACCCGTTGGTGCCGGTTACTAGGTCTGTCTGCTCTGCAAGCCAGCTATTTGCGTATTCAACGTGTGCAGTTATTTCAGAGAGATACTCCTCGGCCACGAAACGCATCATGGCCACCAAGGTGTTGGGCAGAGCGTCGTTGTCAATCAGTTC
>CAMDVC010000161.1 GCA_945878785.1 Bifidobacterium breve
CGGTTGCTGTCTGCGACTGCTGGTTCTGCCACAGGCCCAGCAGCCATGGCCTACGTGAACAGATTGTTTGAGCCGAATGAACGGGTTCGTCCACTCGGGTTATGGAGTTTTGTTACTGCAGGTGCACCAGTCTTAGGTGTTGTTATTGGTGGCCCCGTTATTTCTGCAATTGGTTGGCGCATGATTTTTGTGGTGCAGGCACCACTGTTGCTTGGTGCTGCGTTGTTGGCATGGAATCTATTGCCGCAAACTACGCGATCAAAAAATGTGAAGTTTGATGTAAAGGGTTCCGTGACTCTCGGTTTTGGTGCAACGTTGTTCTTGCTGGCAGTCAATAGAGGTCATTCGTGGGGATGGACATCGCCGGCAATCTTGTTCTTTGCAGTTGCATCACTTGTGTCGTTGTGGTTGTTTATCCGCTATGAACGTGCTGCCGAAGCACCGTTGATGCCACTGCAATGGTTACGCACGCCAAACATTATTTTGCCAATTGCGATTCAGGCGCTCTTGAACTTTGCCTATATGGGTGGCTTTATCGTGGTGCCACAAATGCTTGAAAGAGGTTTGGGCTACTCCGCTTCACACGTTGGGTGGCTGATTATTGCTCGACCATTGACGTTTTCTATCACCGCTCCTCTTGCCAGTTTTTTCACCATGCGAGCAGGGGAACGAAAGTCTGGGGTTATTGGTGCATGCGCGGTCATTGCATCCATGCTGATTTTGTCCAGTCTTGCTGGTGGATCTTCAGATTTGCTTGTCGTCCTTGGGCTCGGGCTATCGGGAATTGGTTTTGGCATTGCAGCACCGGCACTCACTGCACTTGTCGCCAATGCTGTTGATGATGAAACAATTGGTGTCGCTGGAGCAATGCAACAGTTGTTGTCACAAATGGGCGCGGTACTTGGTTCCACCGTCATGATTTCAGTGCACGAAATGACTGTGGGGTCTACGACAGTGGTCCGCAGTTATGGCATCGCATTGTTATTCGGTGCCGGCACGGCAACTGCTGCTGCATTGCTTGCAACTCGTCTGACACCCACCGACAGGTCGGCCGAGGCAATGGCCAATACCTAAGCAGTAATTGCTTTTATCTCTGCGGCTACGGCTTCGGTAGTTTCAGTTTGTGGTAATGATGTTTGCATCACCATTAATCGAGTGATGTCGCCTTCAACTTTGATACGACCAG
This sequence comes from Bifidobacterium breve, assembly GCA_945878785.1. Taxonomy (GTDB): domain Bacteria; phylum Actinomycetota; class Acidimicrobiia; order Acidimicrobiales; family Ilumatobacteraceae; genus UBA2093. Next base: position 1,187 of record CAMDVC010000161.1, read on the forward strand.
CCATAAACGCCTGCATGCTTGCTGTTGGGTCTTGCTCAACGAACAACTTGCGTGCGGTTTCGTAATCAGTAGTCACTGTGAGATCTGACCCTTCGATGGAACCCAATTCCATTTCCAGACTGCCGTTCGATGTGTCGATATAGGCCGAGATAGAGCCATCGCCAAATGGGACTTTGGTAGTGATCACGTTGATTCGGACTACGACATCAATGGCGGGCACATCACCCGCATACCTGTGACGTATGTCGCGAGCGGCCTCAATCCATGATTCTGAGAGAAATTGATGGCTCATATTGGGTCCTATCGGGAAAGAAACTTTACGGATTGTTCAATCCATGTCATAAACCACGACGCTAGCGATAAGAATTGGAAAATGTCCAGAATCTTGGTGTCAGAAGAATTAGCCGAAAGCGGACTCAGCAAATTGCGTGCCGCTGGTCACGAGGTCGACGTGCAGGTCGGACTCACCCCCGAGCAGTTGCAGGTTGCAATAAAAGGTGCCCATGCCCTCATCGTGCGCTCAGCCACGCAAGTAGACGATGCGCTTCTTGCGGCCGCTGACGACCTCGTTGTAGTGGGTCGTGCAGGTGTTGGTCTTGACAATGTGGATGTCGAATCCGCTACCCGTCGTGGCGTCATGGTGTCGAATGCTCCTGAGTCGAACATCGTGTCGGCAGCAGAGCACACCATGGCTATGTTGTTAGCGGTTGCGCGCAACGTGCCACAGGCTCATGCAGCTTTGGTGCAGGGTCGTTGGGAACGTAGCAAGTGGGAAGGTGTCGAGTTATTCGACAAAACTCTTGGAGTCGTTGGTCTTGGCCGCATTGGCAAATTAGTAGCGCAACGTGCAGTGGCCTTTGGCATGAAAATAATTGCGTTTGATCCGTTTGTTTCTGAAGAGCGTGCTCGTGCGATGAATGTTGAACTGGCTGAATTGAATGACCTTGTCAAGCGATCAGATTTCATTACCGTTCATTTGCCAAAAAACAAAGACACTGTCAACTTGTTCGATACAAAGATGCTTGCAACTGCAAAACCATCGTTGCGCATCATCAACGTTGCACGTGGCGGAATCATTAACGAGGCCGATCTTGCTGAAGCTGTAAAGAACGGTGTCATTGCCGGTGCAGCGCTTGACGTGTTTGATAAGGAGCCAACCACCGAGTCACCCTTGTTTCAAGTACCGGGCATTGTGGTGACTCCACACCTTGGTGCAAGTACAACTGAGGCGCAAGACCGAGCAGGCGATCACATCGCGGATCAGATTCTTCTTGCACTTGCTGGTGATTTCGTTCCATACGCCGTGAATATTTCAGCTGCCGATGCAAACGAAACCTTGAAGCCGTACTTGCCATTGGCGGAACGCCTTGGCCGTCTCTTTTCATCAGCTGCCGGAGCAAATGTTTCTGAACTAGAAATCATTGCCACTGGAGAAATCGCTGGGTATGACACCCGCATTCTTACCCTGAGTGCTTTGAAAGGTTTCTTCTCAGCCCGCCACGACGATGCCGTTACGTATGTGAATGCCCCACAAATTGCTGCAGCTCAGAACATAACAGTCAAGGAAAACAAAGTCACGAACTCGGGTTCGAACAGTGACTATGTCAACCTCATCACATTGCGTGCCGGCACACACAGCATTGCTGCAACTCTTGTTGGTCCCCGTCGCCAAGCTCGCCTAGTAATGGTTGATGACCACATGACAGACGTTCCACCGTCTGACCACATGCTGGTCGTTCGTAATGACGACCGCCCCGGTGTCATTGGACTTGTCGGAACGCTTCTGGGTGCCCACAACGTGAACATTGCAGACATGGA